>DATEVI010000034.1:0-12627 GCA_035281865.1 Geobacteraceae bacterium
AACCTGACGAATACGCCATAGTCCTATTTGGCCGCCCTTACAACGCCTTCAGCAAATTCGGCAACATGGGCATTCCGCATAAATTCGCCAGCCGCGGCTACAAAGTGCTGCCCCATGACTTCCTTCCTCTGGACGAACTCGGCGGAGAGACGATCGACCAGATGTTCTGGGCAAGCGGCCAGGGAATCATGCAGGCGGCGGAGTTTGTTCGCCGGACGGATAACCTCTTTGGCGTCTTCATAACGAATTTCAGTTGCGGTCCGGATTCGTTCATTACCGGATATTTTCGGGACGCCATGGGGCAAAAACCGTCTCTTACCTTGGAACTGGATGCACACACGGCCGATGCGGACATCGATACAAGGATTGAGGCTTTCCTGGACGTGATAAAGGGCTACCGTGAATTGGAGCTGGTGCAGACGCCGGAAGAGGATGGGTTCGAGCCTTGCCGCATTATCGAGGCCGAGGGGAAAATTATTGTTCGCGCAAGCGATGGCCGGTGTTACCCGATAACCGATGCCCATGTGCACATGCTTATCCCTTCCATGGGCGACACCGCCTCAAAATGCCTCGCGGCTGCCATGCGTTTCGCTGGTATAAACGCCACCGCGCTGGATCCCCCAGGCCAGATCGAATTGAACCTGGGCAAGGGACTGGCTACCTGCAAGGAATGCCTGCCGCTCATCCTCACGGCCGGGTCATTGGTGAAATACCTCGATGAACGGAAAAACAGGGACGAAGTCGTCGTTTATTTCATGCCCGAAACCGACGGCCCATGTCGTTTCGGGCAGTACAACGTCTTTCTGAAAAACTTCATCCTGAAGAGGAAGATCCGAGATGTCGCCATCCTTAGCCTCTCCTCCGAGGACAGCTATTCCGGCATGCCGGGGCCACTTGCCCGTCGTGCCTGGCAGGCCATGACCATCAGTGACGGGCTGGATGATATCCGCGCCGCGCTTCTGGCTCTTGCGGAAGACCGGCCGACAGCGCTCGCAATATTTGACAAGGCAAGGAACAGGATTATTGAAAGCATAGCCGGCGATCGCTATGAAGCCGTGCTCGGAATCCTCCGGGAGGAAATGCTCAATCTCTCTAGCCTGAAAAAGAAAAAGAGTGTGGGAGACGCTACACGGATATCATTGATAGGAGAGATTTACGTCCGCCGGGACGATTTTTCCCGGCAGAATATAATCGAAAAACTGGCTGACCATGGCGTTGTGGTAAGAACCGCTCCCATTGCCGAATGGCTGTATTACACCGATTACTGCCTTGCCCACGACATGTCGACCGAATATTCGCTAAAGTCGAAGGCGATAGTGCTGTTCAAAACCTTTTTCATGCGAAGGGATGAAAGAACAATAAAGGAACGGCTTGCGCTTTCCGGTTTTTATGAAAGCCATATGATCGACATCAAACATCTTGTGGAGCGGGGATCAGCGGTAGTAAACCCGCAGCTGTCAGGTGAGGCGATTCTGACCGTTAGTTCCGCCTTGACCGAGATCGGTGACGAAACCCACGGCGTCATCAGTATCGGACCCTTTGGCTGCATGCCCTGCCGTATCGCGGAGTCGATCGTCAGTTACCGCCTCAATGAGGAAAAGGAAAACTTTTCCCGGCACAACCGCAAATTCTGGAGCCGCGAGAAAGGAAACCTGCCCCTGCCCTTCCTGGCAATTGAAAGCGACGGAAACCCTTTCCCGCAACTGGTAGAGACAAGACTGGAAAGCCTCTTACTGTCGGCAAACAGATTGAAAGAGGAATTGAGGAAAATGCCCAGCTGAGCCAGGATTCCCATGGTCAGAATTCCTTGAGCAGAAGTTCGCTACAGTTGAGCGCTCCTGCGCGAATAAATCCCTTCAAGTATTTTCATTTCAGATTCCTCTCCAGTTTGTAGTGCAAAGTTGATTTACGACAAAGCATAGAGGGCTATTGTCAGATTATTCCATGGAGCGGCCCGCCTGGCGCCGCCAGGGCGTCCACTCTTTTTTCTATGGCCGGGTTGTCGACCAGCGGCGGTGAATGGTGAGGCTTGATCCGCGCATCAATGACGAGGGGCCCTCTGCATCCCCAATGCTTGCTGTGCACGAAGGCACCGATTCCGTAAATGTCCGTCGCCGGATTGGAGCGGGTAAAGGTGACCCACAGAAAATTATTCAAGGTTCTCGCCGTAAACTCACTGTCATCGACAATTACCAGTAGCGGAAAGGTCGAAATGGGGTCAGTCTCTCCGAAAAAGCCACAAAAGGCCGCAATATCCAAAGTGGCACACTCCCCATATTCGAGGCACGCGGGCCCTTTAATCGAAAGAATACCGGGCATGCAGACACGCGGATCGGCAAACCCTTCAGGAAGTCGCAGATCAGGGGGCAATTCTGTCGGAAGTTTCCGTCTTGCCGTGCCCGCAGCCGCAATGACGACTTTGGAACCTTCGTTAAAGCCGCTGCCGGAATAATCCAGAGTATCCATGGTGGTGCAGGTCTGAAAATGTAGATCGCTTCGCCAGTCAACCCGTTCCAGCACGTGGCGGAAGAATCCGGGCGTATCAAGGACATCGAGAGCGGGGTTATCCTCGTGGGCCGCTATCAGGAGATACTTTGCAAGAGACAGCTGACCCTGCCCCAGTATCGCATTGGCCAGTGTCAGCAACTCCTGAGGTTTTCTCTGCTGCGAATAGGGGACGTAACGTTCCTGCCCCACAGCGAGAAGGAGCGGATGCACCCCGGCTTCATCGACCGCATGCACAGCCTTGACTCCCGGTATGACTTCGGGGATTAAGGGCCCGGTCAGTTCTCGAATAAAAACACCGAATACGGAATCTTCCTGGGGAGGCCTGCCGACGGTAGTGAACGGCCATATGGCTCCGTCTCGATGGAAAACGTTTTCGACTTTGACTACCGGGAAATCGTGCCGAAGACTGTAGTAGCCTAGATGGTCCCCAAAGGGCCCTTCGGGCAGCATTTTTCCAGGGTCTATCACCCCAGTGATGCAAAAATCCGCTTCGGCGGGAACAGGCAGTTGACCCGGGAGAGAAACCATCTCCATACGTCTGCCGCCGAGCAGGCCGGCAAAGGCCAGTTCGGGCATACCTTCCGGTAAAGGCATGACTGCGGCAACAGTCAATGCGGGAGGTCCTCCGATGAATATGTTTACCCTGAATGGGACTCCGCGCCTAATGGCTTCGGCATGGTGAACCCCGATACCGCGGTGTAGTTGGTAGTGAATGCCGATTTCTTCATCGGGTACATACCGGCCGCCTGAAATCTGAATCCGGTACATTCCGAGATTCGAAGAGCGCCAACCGGGACGGCTTGCGCTTTCCGAATAGACTTGAGGAAGGGTGATGAATGCGCCACCGTCGTCGGACCATGATTTGAGCTGCGGGAGATCACCGATGGAAATGCGGTTTGCAGCAACGTGACCTTTCCTTAGCATTTTAGGAAACAGGTGGACAGCATGGAGCGGCAGTGAGGCGTATTTGAAGGGATTCTTCAGAATTTCCGATGGATCGGCTTTCAGCTGGATCAATTTCCCGATTGAATTCAGGGTGTCCCGAAAAAGGAAACGGGTGCGTTCAATCGTACCGAAGAGGTTGCCGAGCATGGGAAATCCGCAACCTTTTACCCGCGTGAACAGCAGCGCCGGACCGCCGACCTGGCATACCCTCCGCTGGATTGCGCCGACTTCGAGCTCCGGATCGACCTCACACTCGATACGAAGCAGATCGCCATGTCTCTCAAGGTCAATTACACATTCACGAAGATTTCGGTATCCCACGATGATTAACCTCTTTCCTTCACCTGACCTGGTTTTGTTTCTGCATCATGGCATGCCAAATCTTTAGAGCGGGGCTCTTTCCCAGTTACAAAAGAATCGGACGCGCTGATGGTCTATGAACCAAGAGCCTCCGGCATTGAAATGGAGATCGTGCGCAAAGCACCGACTTTGGCTGCTTCCGGCAAAACTTATGCCGGTCCCGACGCTCAGCCGCCGTGAGCATGACTTCGGGACCGGCAGAGTTGTGTTCTACAATTGGAAGAAGATCTGCTTATTAGCAAAAGAGTGACAAAGATGGGGAACTGGAGAGTAGGTTAAAAGCTGTTATCAGGGAATCATGCGCGGTCAATTTCACTGATCGGCACACCTTTGTCATTTATCCTTGTCCATCCGGGACTTTGACTTCCTCTCCAGCGCCAGCATGAATAGATAATACCCTACGAGGAGAGGGACAGTAGCCAATGACACCTCAAAATTCCCTTTAAACAGATGATAAGTACCGTACCCGACAATGAACAGGATAATAACGATCTGTATAGCAGCAGCAATTCTTTTCAATTTGATTCCGTCTCTTTCCTAAATGCCGATTCTCATGAAAACCATTGACAGGCACGGTGTACACGACTACTTGTGCAACAGCGAAAGACCGCTTGTGCTAGGCGCTCGCCAGAGCTTCTCTACCAAATGGCGACATTTCGCGCAAACGATGGATAATCGGGGGAAGTTCCCTTATTATCAGATTTACTTCTTCGTCAGTGTTGAAACGGGATAACGAAAAACGTATGGAGCCGTGGGCGCAAGTGAAGGGAACCCCCATTGCCCGAAGCACATGGGACGGCTCCAGCGAACCGGAAGTGCAGGCACTGCCGGAAGAAGCGCAGATGCCCTTTTCGTTCAACAGGAGGAGTATACCCTCGCCCTCAACAAACTCGAAGGCAACCGAAAGGGTGTTGGGGAGTCTTTCGGCAAGCCCTCCATTAATGCGAACATTCGGGATCAGAGCGAGTATTTCCCTTTCCAGCCTGTCGCGCATGGCCTTTACCCGAGTGTTCTCATCTGCCATAAACTGATCCGCCAGATCACATGCCTTACCGAGAGCTATTATGGAAGCGGAATTTTCCGTACCTGCCCTGCGGCTTTTCTCCTGATGACCGCCGACCATGAAAGGTCTGAATGGAACGCTCTTTCGGAGATAAAGCGCACCGATGCCCTTTGGGGCGTGTAGTTTGTGCCCGGAGATGGCGAGCATGTCTATTGTCGAATTCTTCATATTCATGGGGATCTTGCCCACGGCCTGCACCGCATCCGTGTGAAAAAGGGCTCCCTTCTCCTTGACTATTGCCCCGACTTCCTCAACTGGAAAGACCACTCCGGTTTCGTTATTGGCGTACATGACCGAAACAATCGCGGTATCTTCATCGATAGCGGACCGCAGTTCATCTATATCCAGTCTGCCCTCACCGTCCACGGAAATCTCAGTTACCCGGTAGCCGCGCTTGGACAGATTCCGGCATAGAGTAAGCACGGCAGGATGCTCGACACGGGTGGTTATGATGTGCCTTCTGTCGGGAAACACCTCCAAAGCCGAACGGATTGCCGCATTGTCGCTTTCGGTGCCGCAGGAGGTGAAAACAATTTCTTCCGGTAGGGCGCCCAGAAGTTTTGCCACCCTGTTCCTCGCTTCGTCGACCTTCTTCTGAACCTGCCCACCGAAGAAATGCATCGAGCTCGGGTTGCCGTAGAGCTCGCAGAAATACGGACGCATTTCCTCGAATACCAGTTCATCGACCTTGGTGGTGGCATTATTGTCAAGATAGATCTCTCTCATCCCTCCACCTCCTCGACCATTATGTCCTCGGCGACAAACTCACGCAGCTTCTGCTCCACAAATTTTGCCGTGTGACCGGAAGAGACGCAACCGGCGCAAGCCTTGCGAAAAGCTATCTGCACCGTACTGCCGGCTATATCTATTAGCTCGAGGTCGCCTCCATCGGCCCACAGAAGCGGCCGCACCTCTGTCTCCAATGTATCCTGAATCAGCTGCATTTTGCGCAGATTCGTCAGTTTGGCAGGCCTTTTATGCTCCTCTTTGGGCTGCTCGCCCATTACTGCTGCAATGAGCTCCTTAATCTGTGGAATGCAGCCACCACACCCTCCCCCCGCTTTGGTAAAGTGGGTAACCTGTTCGGGAGTATGCAACTTGTTAGTGGCAATCACTTTCTTCAGAAACTGATCGGTTATGCCAAAGCATTTGCAAACGATTTCCCCTTCCATCTCCATATGCTCATGTTCGTGGCCGCCCACGGATAAGTCTGTTCCTTTATACATCGCAATGGCAACCTCGAGAGCTTCCTGCCCCATGACCGAACAATGCATTTTTTCCTCGGGAAGACCTCCCAGAAATTCGGCAATTTCCTGGTTGCTTATGTGCAGAGCTTCGTCAAGCGTCTTTCCCTTGATCATCTCCGTCAACGCGGAAGAAGACGCAATCGCGCTTGCGCAACCAAATGTCTGAAACTTCGCGTCAATTATGCGTTCCTTATGATCGTCCAGCTTCAGGTACAATTTCAGCGCATCTCCACACGCCAGGCTACCGACTTCTCCAATAGCATCAGCGTCTTTTATCTCTCCAACATTTCTAGGGTTCAAGAAATGATCTTTAACCTTGTCAGTGTAATCCCACATTACTTCCTCCAGGAAAAATATATTGTCAAACGGCTTGATTATACATCACTATCCAATTTTTTATCAATGACACTTCATTGGAAGAACAGTCTTATGGATGAATGTCTTTATTCATTATTGTTCAAAGTTTATCGTTTTGCATGGGAAACTGCAATCATGAATAATGCAATGACGAGTAAATGCAGTGGGAAATCCGGATAACCCACATCAGGTGGCGGCTCCCTTTCGAATCCTTCGTATGCAACCGCATCAACACAAACGATGGGATAAAACCGGGTTCAGAAATCCGGACAAGAGAAGCCGTTCAGATCTTCGACAAAGGGGTGCAAAACTCGACCGCTGACCGGTGCTACAGGGTAATATATAGGTCATTTAGAGTCAAGAAAAAGGGCTTTTTTACGGGATTTTTTGTTATTGACTTTTTTCTTTTAAAATTGCTAGAGTAAATCTATCAAACGATAACCAAGGGATTAAAGAGGAGGATTAGCAATGCAATGTCAAACGGTACTCCCAGGCACAGAGTGTACCTTCTGGGGAAAGCAAGGGTGTGTTTTCAGCGAGGGCTCCTGCCAGTTGATCGTGGAGAACTGTGAAGGATGTGACAGGGTCGTGGAAGGAACAATTGGAAAGGTGTGCAGCGCATATCCTGCGCCCACCAAAAAATGGCTGTCCGGCATCTGTAACTTTGCCACCCACGTAAAAACGGAAATAAAAACTGAGGATACAAAGACCAACCCACTAAAGGCCTCCAAAAAAGCTGCCGGCAAGAAAAAATAACAGGCCCTATTTGCCATATAGGAAAAAAGGCGGGCTACAGCCCGCCTTTTTGTTTGGGCAAGCATGTTATCAGTAAAGTCGGAAGAGCACATGTCCGTATCCATTGTAAGTCAACGGTAATGCGAGGAAGTCGTGTTTCAGGCCCTGTCATGGCGCGCAAGGAGTGTATTTTGCTTCTACGTCAGGGGAAGTGCTTCCGAAGCCTATTGCGGTTCAGGAAAAAGGTGAAGGGGGGGTACTCCGTGTATCAACCCGAGCTCTGTTGAAAATTGATAGAAAACTCGCAATCCTTCAAGATGATATGGCGTCAAATCGTAGGAAATGCTTCTCCAGTAATCTATTAAATCTTCTCTGCTTATCCATTCCTTCGTGAAGCTTTCCGCTGCACTTTCAAACATGCTACAGGTGCTCTGCTTCGCCGCGCACAGTTGAGTGTAAAGTGTATGCACACAGCTTCTTTTTCTCAGCACTGTCTCTTCGCGAACTATCCAGAGAGCAAATACAAAGGGAAGCCCCGTATGTTTATACCAAAGCTCACCCAAATCATAGGTGTATATGCTGCTGTCACGTAGCAAACCGGCCTTCAACGCCGAGTCTCCAATCAACAGGATTGCTGGAAAATCACTAAGGGCTTCTGGTGTCGAAATTCTTAACGTTTCAAATGAATTACGATGCCCATAGAATTTGTGAAGTATGATCTTCAAAAGATTTACCGAAGTATCGGATTCGCCGGTAAGTCCCAGGGTCTGCTGGTCAAGGTTTTCAATGGGGAGGCGTGAGAGCAGGTAGACGCTTTTAACCCGGCCGATTGAGCTGATCGAAAGATCCTTGAGAATCAGATAGCTTTCCGGATGTTTGGCGAATTCTATTGATGATGACGGGCATACGTCCAATTGCCCCGAAAACAGCATTGAATTGAGTTCTGAAGGGATGCCCTTTACGAAACGGTAATCATTGGCTGGATAAGCGTTTTGCAGATATGTGAAAATGGGAACGCAGTTGGCGTAGTCTATCTGTCCTATCCGGAGTATGGATTGCCTCCTTCGGATTCATTCAGTCGTATATGCAAAATTATTTGTCTCAAGAAGCAGCTTTCGTTCTATTCCATGTCCTCGACGATGCTCACAGAATCCGAATAATCATCAGCCGAAAGCAGCAGGTTGAGTTCTTCAGGATCAGATACGACTATTATGGCAATCCAACCGCTGTCATACGGGTCTTCGTTTAGCATGGCAGGGGAATCGGCTAACTCTTCGTTAACCTCCAGGACGGTACCGGAAAGAGGCGCATAAAGTTCCGCCACGGTTTTTCTTGCCTCTACTGAACCGAAAGAGTCCTCCTGTTCCAGTTCATCCCCAACATCAGGAAGTTCAATGGCAGTTATGGTCCCCAATTCTTCCTGGGCATAATCGGTTATTCCTATTACCGCTTTACTCCCCTCCAACCTCACCCAGATATGTTCTTTACTGTATTTAAGTTCCTCAGGAAAATCCATATGTTACTCCAAAACTATCCTTTCAAGAAAACCGGTATCGATGTTCCCCTCAATGAAATCTTTGTTGGACATAATTCTTTTGTGGAACGGTATAGTGGTTTTTATACCTTCAATTATATACTCATCCAACGCTCTCGCCATTCTGTTGATCGCGTCTTGTCTCGTATCGGCATGTACTATAAGTTTTGCTACCAGCGAATCATAGTGCGGCAACACGGAATACTGGTCGTAAACAAATGAGTCGACGCGAACTCCGAGCCCGCCGGGCGTGTGATATCCGGTTATTTTGCCCGGACAGGGTGAAAAATTGCGGGGGTCCTCCGCATTGATACGGCATTCTATCGCGTGTCCCCTGATTTTGATATCGCTCTGTTTGTAGCGGAGTGGCAATCCGGCGGCGGATCGAATCTGCTCCCGTATGATGTCTACTCCGGTGACCATTTCCGTGACGGGATGTTCGACTTGGACTCTGGTGTTCATTTCCATGAAATAGTAATTATTGTCCTGGTCTACGAGAAACTCCATCGTCCCGACACTGTTATATCCCACCGCCTTGGCAGCGCGAACGGCAGCCTCCCCCATTTCCTTTCGCAATTCAGGGGTTATTGCAGTTGATGGAGCCTCTTCTATAAGTTTTTGATGCCGCCGCTGAATAGAGCAGTCACGCTCACCAAGATGGATTACATTTCCATGCTTATCGGCAAGGATCTGAATTTCAACATGACGCGGATGTTCACAATATTTTTCAATATAAACTTCAGGGTTCCCAAAGCCGGCCTGGGCTTCGGCACGCGCAGTGGCAAATGCATTGGGCAAAGTAACAGGTGAATGTACAATCTTCATTCCTCTCCCACCGCCGCCGGCAGTCGCCTTAATAATCACGGGAAGCCCGATTTTCTTGACTATCTTGATCGCCTCATTGACATCACTGACTCCTTCCTTCGTGCCTGGCAGGATCGGTATGCCTTCTTTTATCATCGCCTGTCTGGCACTTATTTTATCGCCCATCATGCGCATCGTTTCAGACGATGGCCCGATGAATGTGATACCGCAATTCTCACATATTTCGGCGAATGCGGTATTCTCCGCAAGAAAACCGTATCCCGGATGAACAGCTTCCGCATCAGTCAATTCGGCAGCACTGATTATGGCGTTTACGTTCAGATAGCTTTGCAGGCTTGGTGGTGGACCTATGCAGACGCTCTCATCGGCCAGTTTTACATGGAGAGAATCCTTGTCGGCGGTCGAATATACTGCAACAGTCTTTATTCCCAGCTCTTTGCACGCCCTTATGATACGCAGGGCGATTTCGCCTCTGTTAGCTATAAGTATTTTATGGAACATCAGTATTTTTCTCCGGAAGGGACGGACATGATTCAGACTGTTAACCGCCGTTCAGTTGCCGTAAAAGCCACAATAGGCCTTCTATCATTACATCGGTTCAACGATAAAAAGCGTCTCGCCAAATTCAACCGGATGGGCATTTTCTTTGCAGATCTCGAGTATCTTGCAACGAAATTCCGCTTCAATTTCATTCATCAGCTTCATTGCCTCGACGATACAAAGGACATGGCCTTTTTCTACAACCTGTCCGACTTCGACATAAGGTGGCGCATCCGGAGCTGGTGCGCGATACATGGTGCCGACGATGGGAGACGTTATGGCCTTTCCCTTTTCGGGTACGGCCGACACAACATCCGCTTGCGCTGGAACACTTGAATTCAATGGTGCGGCAACCAGTTGTTGCGAAGTCTGTGGTACCATAACCATTGATTGGGGAGGTGCATAATAAGAAATCTCCTGGGGGCCGCCTCTTTTGATTCTGATTTTCGCTTCGGAGCTTTCCAGTTCAAACTCGGTTATGTCGGTTTCCGTGACCATTTTAATCAGGGACTTTATATCCTTAATTTCCATCAATAATCTCCTTTTTGCGAAGCGTTGCCATTCCTCGACAGATCTTCCAAATAAGCAGCAATTGGCTTATCCAAAAATTTTATGGGTAACGTCACAGAACCAGCAGGTCCTTGCAAACCTTTGTCATGACTCGGCAACCGTCACCCGTTACACAGACCGTATCCTCAATTCTGACTCCACCCCACCCGGGCAGATAAATACCTGGTTCAATGGTAAACACCATACCTTCCTCGACCACTGCATCGCTTCGGAACGATATTACCGGCTTCTCGTGAATATCCATACCGACGCCGTGCCCCAAACCATGACCAAAGTATCTACCCAAACCTTTGCCTTCTATATAATCCCTGGCTTTTGCATCAAGTTCCTTGCAGGTAATTCCGGGCCTCAAAGACTCAAGAGCAAGGTCGTGGGCATCCTTTACGATCTGATAGACTTCACGCTGGCGACTGTCCGGCTCACCCACGGCAACGGTCACCGTCTCGTCGGAATTATAACCTTCATACACTGCGCCAAAATCAATGGTTACCAGCTCACCGGCAAGAATTTTCTTTTCGCTTGCCTTCCCGTGAGGTAAGGCACCACGTTCACCGGATGCAACAATGAAATCAAATGCTTTGTCGTCAGCCCCGGCTTTCAACATGGCAAATTCCAGATCAAGGGCTACATTCCGTTCACTTGTGCCGGGCTTGACCTTGTCCAATATGCTTAGGAGGGACTCGGAGGCAATATCCGCGGCTCTGCCAATAAGCCGCAATTCTTCAGCATCTTTTATGATGCGGAGATTATTCAGCTCAGCCCCTATGGGAACCAGTTCAACGTCCGGCATCAATCCGGCGAAAGTGTCGCGCGCAGCGACCGTCATGGTTTCCGCTTCAAATCCGACCCTTCGTGCACCTTTCTCATTGAGCGTCGACGATATCGCAGACGCCTTTTCCTGATAAATTAACTTGCGGAAGTCAGGGACTTCATTGGAGGCCTGAAAGGAATAGCGCGAATCCGTCAGAAAGCAGACATCATCCCGAAATACAACCAGGGCACCATCACTCCCTGTAAAACCTGACAAATACCTGATATTACCAAGATTTAACAGCAAGAGCGCATCGATACAGTGTTTATCCAGATAGCCCCGGGCTGCAGCGACCCTGTTATTTAGCACAATCATACCCCCAAGACAATCATTTTTTGATATGCCTGCAAAGGGCTTGTAAGCCTAACAGATAACTGTCAACCCCGAAGCCGCATATTTGCCCGACAGCTATTGGAGCTACAAAGCTTTTTGATCGAAATTCCTCACGACTGTGAATGTTTGAGAGATGAACCTCAACAGTTGGTATGGCCATGGCTGAAAGAGCGTCACGGATTGCAACGCTTGTGTGGGTATAAGCGGCAGGATTTATCAATATCCCGTCAAATTTTCCTGACGCGGATTGGATGGTATCAACCAACGTGCCTTCCGAATTCGATTGCACAATGGAAATTTCACATCCCATTTCATTGCCGAGCTTCCGCAGTTCGGTATTTATTTCGTCCAGAGTGAAGTTGCCATAAACGGCAGGCTCCCTGGTGCCCAAGAGATTCAGGTTTGGACCATGCAACACCAGTATTTTCATATCTGTCCCCAAAACTTGTATAATCAACCATCAAGTAAAGCGAGTATGATTACGCAGGAAAGCATGTAATTACAGAAGACAGTCGCGAAGTTGGGGAGCCTTCAACTTCAGAAGATATCGGCCTTTCCCGAAATTACCCTCACGGCAAACAACGAGAATGACAAACAGCTCTTCATCAATCACCCTTATGATCGCACGCAGAAAATCGGTATTAATGGAGATTTCTTCCATTTTCCCGATTTTTAAGACCTCCACCGTTCTCTTTATCTCTTTCATAACGGTGGAATACTCTACTGCCAGTAAGGGCACGTCGACATTCGTGCCGTCATGGACATATTCATCTATTGGGATGCCGTCATAACCCATCAC
>DATEVI010000035.1:0-4786 GCA_035281865.1 Geobacteraceae bacterium
GCACGCTCAATAAGAAACTGTATTGAGTCGCCGGCGGTAGGGGATATATCACTGAGCCCGGAAGTGTGGGTAAGGAGGTGCACAACACGAAGATCATCCTTTTTCTTGCCGACGAATTCCGGGAACCACCTGCAAACCGGATCGTAAAGACTGACTGTCCCCTCCTCCACAAGCTTCATGACCGCCGGGGCAGTCGCCACTACCTTTGTCAGCGATGCGATATCGAACAGGCTATCTTCTTCCACCCGCTTTGCTTCCGCGGACCCTGACAGCCGGCCGTAAGCCCTGCAGAAGATATTCTCTTGATTGTCCCCAATCAGCACCACCCCGCCGGCGATTAGTCCGCGGTCGATAGCACCCTGCGCCAGCATATCGATTTCATGCCGATATCCCGATTCGCTCGGTACATGAGCAGCCAGAGACGCAGTGAGAGGAAACGCCAGAACTACCAGAACTGTGATGATTCTCAGAAATATCTTCATGGTTATAATCATTCATCCGGCTGGAAACCGGATTTAATTCATCCTGAACTCAACGGTCTTCAGAAGATTCCCATTACCATCAATGGCCTCTACCCGCCACGGACCCTTTGAACCTTTTTCAATCAGCTTTTTACTGTAGGTTCTCCATTGTTCGCCTTTTACCGGCAGCGTATGTGCACCGACCATTTCTCCGTTGTAGTACCAGATATGCTTAAGACATGTCTCCTCTTCGGAGGATGACTCTACACGGGTGAAGCAGTAAAGGCCTTTGAGGGAGCTGGATGAGAGTCTCTTCACCGAGTCGACCGGTTCGCCTCTGAAAATCTTTGTAGTAACAGTCATCTCGGTAACTTTCAGTGCGGTACCCTTGGCAGAACTGCTCATTGAAGAAAAGCAAACTAACACGAATACAAAAAGGAACAGCAGTGAGAACCGTCTCATAGAACCTCCGAGCCGCGTCGTGCGGACAAATTCGCAGTTTTCTTGTGGATGCATTCAGGTTCGGTAGTCTGCGTTAATCTTGACATAATCGTAGGAAAGGTCGTTTGTAAAAACAGTTGCTTCGCCTTCACCAAGGCCGAGATCGACCGTCACCTTGAATTCCTTTTTCTTCAGGACTTCGCTTCCAAGCCCTTCGGCATTGCCGCCGACGAACATTCCGTTGCGCACCATCTCAACGTTGTCAAACAAGAGCGCTGCGCGATCCTGATCAATCTCCGCTCCGGAATAACCGACTGCCGCCAGTATTCTTCCCCAATTGGCATCCTGGCCAAAAAAAGCGGTTTTCACCAGCAGCGAGTTGGCAATGGCCATGGCTGCTTTTCTGGCATCGCCGGGGGAAACGGCTCCTTTGACCACGACTTCGACGAATTTAGTGGCCCCCTCCCCATCTCGCACTATCTGCATACTTAATGCCAGAAGCACATCCCTGAGAAGTTTTTCGAAGTTTTCCGCTTCCGGTGTTCCCGGACATATCTCAGGATTTCCGGCCGTTCCGTTGGCCATGATCAGGGCCGTATCATTGGTGGATGTGTCGCCGTCAACCGAGATGCAGTTAAACGTAGAATCAGTAATTTCTTGAAAGATCTTTCTCAGCCAGACGGGATCAACCGCCGCGTCGGTAACAATAAATGACAGCATGGTAGCCATATTCGGCATGATCATGCCGGCTCCCTTGGCAATCCCGGCAATCGTATAGGCCCGCTCCCCCGCTGCTCCGGTTCTTGATTCCATTTTCGGAAACGTGTCGGTTGTCATTATGGCCCGGGCCACCTCGGAAAGCGAGCCTGAAGACAAGTGCGCGACAAGACCGGGGACTGCTCTCCGCAATCTTTCCATGGGAAGTGGTTGGCCGATGACACCGGTCGAGGCCACGAGCACCGCATCTTCCCCAATCCCCAAACCCTGCGAGACCAGTTTTGCAGTTTCCTCGGCATCGACCATACCCTGCTTTCCCGTACACGCATTGGCGTTTCCACTGTTCACCACGATCGCCCTGGCATACCCTCCCCTGACACGTTCCATGGAAAGGATGACCGGAGCCGCCTTCACCTTATTGGTAGTAAACACGGCCGCCACTACAGCCGGAACTTCGGAATAAATCAGGGCAAAATCAAGTCGGCCCGGCTTCTTTACGGAAGCTTCCACCGCGGAAAACTTGAAACCTTTTATTTCCCTCAACTCTCTGTCTCCGTTTTTTAATTTTTCTTACCCATCCCCTTCGGCTTCCAGCCTGCAAGGGCGAAGGTAGTTACTTCCCGCAGCATTTCTTATGCTTCTTGCCGCTGCCGCACGGACACGGGTCATTCCTGCCGACCCTGGTGCTCTTGACCGGCTGTCTTGCCGCTTCATCGTCCACGAGGTTGAAGACCAGGCGCTGACGCTGCTGCTTCTGCTCCATCTGCTCCACATCGTCTTCATGGGCGATCTGTACCCAGAAAATCTTTTCTACAACCTCTTCACGGATTCTGGCAACCATGTCAATGAAGAGTTTGTACGCCTCTTTCTTGTACTCCTGCTTGGGGTCCTTCTGTCCATATCCGCGCAGCCCTATACCTTCCTTAAGGTGGTCAATGGAAAGGAGATGGTCTTTCCACTGCGCATCTATCGTCTGGAGCATGATCACCTTGATCAGGTGGTCCATCATCCCTTCGCCGAAGGCTTCCGTCTTTTCAGCAAATATTTTCCGGACGTTTTCCAGCAAGAGTTCCCGCAGCTGCTCCGGAGTCATACTGCTTACGGCATCGGACTCAAAATCCAGCTGAAATCCGAAGTCCTTGTAGACCCAGTCCGCTATCCCCTGCCAGTCCCATTCATTTGAGGGGACTTTTTCTATGGCATAGGCCTCTACCAGGTCCTCCACCGTCTCTTCCATCATCTCGACGAATTGTTCACGCAGGTCCGAGCCCGACAGGATCTCCCGGCGCTGGGTGTAAATAACCTCGCGCTGTTTGTTCATGACATCGTCATATTCGATGAGATGCTTGCGGATTTCGAAGTTGTGCGCCTCAACCTTCTTCTGAGCGTTTTCTATGGCCCTGCTTATGAGCCCGTGGGTAATGGCTTCCCCTTCCTCGATCCCGAGCTTGTTCATAATCATCGCCACCCTCTCGGAACCGAATATCCTGAGGAGGTCGTCCTCCAGTGACAGGTAAAACTTGGAAGAGCCGGGATCGCCCTGACGGCCGGAGCGGCCGCGCAGCTGATTGTCGATGCGGCGGGACTCGTGGCGTTCGGTACCCAAGATATGGAGGCCGCCAAGGGTTACGACTTCGTTGTGCTCGGCCTGATGATCTCCGCGAAACTTCTCCAGGACCGCTTCATATTCTTCTTCGGTAGCTTCGGGATTCCCCTTCCGCCATTGCTTTGCCAGACCTTCCGGATTTCCACCCAGCAGGATGTCCGTACCGCGACCGGCCATATTGGTGGCGATGGTAACCATGGCCTTGCGTCCCGCCTGGGCAACGATCTCCGCTTCGCGTTCATGCTGCTTGGCGTTCAGAACATTGTGAGGGATCCCCTGTCTTTGCAACAGAGTCGAGAGTGTCTCGGACTTTTCGATGGAAATGGTGCCGACCAGTACCGGCTGTCCCTTCGCGTGGAGCTCCTTGATTTCATCGATCACCGCGTTGAATTTCTCCCGTTCGGTCTTGTAGATCACATCGGGAAAATCGGGGCGCAGCAGAATCTTGTTCGTGGGGATGACCACAACGTCCAGTTTGTAGATCTTGTGGAATTCCTCCGCTTCCGTGTCGGCCGTACCGGTCATGCCCGCCAGCTTCTCGTACATGCGGAAATAATTCTGGAAGGTGATCGTAGCCAGGGTCTGGTTCTCGTTTTCGATCTCCACACCTTCCTTGGCCTCGATCGCCTGGTGCAGTCCGTCCGACCAGCGCCGACCGGGCATGAGCCGGCCGGTGAATTCGTCGACAATAAGGACTTCGCCTTCCTTGACCACGTAATCCACATCGCGCTTGAACAGTGCATGGGCACGGAGCGCCTGCTGGACGTGGTGGAGCGTCTCGATGTTCCTGGGGTCATAAAGGTTGTCGATCTTCATCATCTTCTCGACCTTCTGAATCCCCTCCTCGGTCAGGGTGGCGGATTTCGACTTTTCGTCTACCGTGAAATCACCCGTGTAGCGTTTGCGCTTCCCGGAAAGCGTATTGGCCTCTTCCTCGATGACCTCCCCTTTTTTCAGGGAAGGGATGATCCTGTCGATGATGTAGTACTTGTCGGTGCTGTCTTCGGTGGGACCGGAAATGATGAGAGGGGTCCGGGCCTCATCGATGAGGATGGAGTCCACCTCGTCCACTATGGAGAAATGGAACGGCCTCTGGACGTAGTCTTCGAGGCTGAACTTCATATTGTCCCTGAGGTAGTCGAAGCCGAATTCGTTATTGGTTCCGTAAGTTAAGTCCGCCGCATAAGCCGCACGGCGTTCATTGTCATCAACGCCATGCACAATGACACCGACAGACATCCCGAGGAAATTGTATATGCGCCCCATCCATTCCGAGTCACGCCTGGCAAGATAGTCGTTGACTGTGACAACATGCACACCCCTGCCGGTAAGGGCATTCAGATACGCCGGCAGGGTCGCCACCAGCGTTTTCCCCTCGCCGGTCTTCATCTCGGCTATTTTACCGCTGTGAAGCACCATCCCGCCTATCAGTTGCACATCGAAATGGCGCATGTTGTGAACTCTTTTCGACGCCTCCCTGCAAACCGCAAAAGCTTCGGGAAGGAGTTCATCCAGGGTTTCCCCTTTTTCAAAGCGTTCCTTGAATTCACCGGTCTTATTT
>DATEVI010000036.1:0-5500 GCA_035281865.1 Geobacteraceae bacterium
CGGGCTTCCAGTGCCCGTCGTTTGCAACCAGTGCCTTCGCATTTTCGGGAGTGATTCCGTCCATGGCGACCGTTTCCATGAAGCCATCGTCAATTCGGCTTGCCGTGTGCTGGTCCTGCAGAATCCTGGTCACAAGACTACGAAGTGTCAGAGGTCCGCAATCCCGGCACTGTCCGCTTTTTTGTGAAGGTGCATAAGTGGCGGGCTCCGGGGTTCTGTGGTTAAAGGTTACTTCATCTTCAGCAATTAGCCGATCGGGGGTCGCATCAAGCCTCGTGCAACTCTTCCCCTCTTCAGATTTACAGGTTCCCCCGGGGATTTGTCCGACTGCATTTGCGAGCAAATACGTGCCGTTGACTCCTTCAAACATACAGACTCCTGCATCCTGGAATTGGTTTCCTTGTTCAAAAGCCCGAATTTACAATACCACTGATGTCTTATCGGGTGCATGATGAAAAACTTTAACGGAAAAATGCTGTACTAAACTTTCGCACGTTCCAGCATTTGTCACGCTTTAAATGGATGACCGGTTAGTGCGCCCTGAATATCGTTGCGGGTACGTGGCCGTTTTGCCTTTTCTCTGTCTTTACAAATGGTGAAGCGATGCGCTATCCTACCCCACAAAACTCCTGAGGTTTCCATGTCCCCGCGAATAAAAATACTACCAGAAGCTCTGACAAACAAGATAGCTGCCGGTGAGGTGGTGGAGCGGCCGGCCTCCGTCGTGAAGGAGCTTGTGGAAAACTCTCTGGACGCCGGATGCAGTGAGGTAGTGGTGGAGATAGAGTCGGGCGGCAAGCGTCTGATAAAAGTAACCGACGACGGCTGCGGCATGTCGCGGGAAGATGCGCTTCTCAGTTTTGAGCGACATGCCACCAGCAAAATAATGACTGACAATGACCTGTTCAGTCTTTCGACGCTCGGCTTTCGCGGTGAGGCCTTGCCTTCCATTGCCTCAGTGTCCAGATTTATCTTGGAGACAAGGGAACGGGGCAGGATCGAAGGTAATGAAATTTACGCTGAAGGAGGGCGGATCAAGGAGGTAAAGGCATGCGGTATGGCAGAAGGGACGACCATATCGGTAAGAAACCTCTTCTTCAACACGCCGGCCCGCCTGAAATTCATGAAGAGCAGCGAAACGGAGGCCGGACATGTGGGCGACCTCATGACAAGGCTGGCCCTTTCCAGGCCTGAGGTACGTTTTGCATATTCCAATGACGGCAAAACAGTATTCCGCGCCGCCGGATCCGATCTGAGGGAGCGCATTGCCACTCTCCTCGGACGGTCATTGGCTGCCGACCTCTTCCCTTTGCGACTTGACGGTGAATGCGCCGACATAACCGGGTTTGCTGCCAAACCGGATTGCAGCCGATCCTCGGCGTCGCATCTCTATACCTACATAAATGGCCGTTTCATCAGGGACAGGGTTGTGCAGCATGCCATACTTCAGGCTTACAGAAGCCTGCTTGAGCGTGGACGCTATCCCGTTGTTGTGTTGTTCATAGAAGTTCGGCCCGGTGATGTCGACATCAATGTCCATCCGACCAAACACGAGGTCCGCTTCCGGGAACAGGGAAGGGTCCATGATGCCATCGTTGCCGCGATCGGAAATGTGTTGCGGGAAACCCCCTGGGCACGGTGCGTCCCGACAGGTATGTCCCCCCGAGCCACCGAACAAAAACTGTCCGTAAGTGATCGAAAAGTTGAGGAGGTTAGGGAGTTGCTGGAGACTTACCATCCAGCTCCTCCGAGGCAAAAGTCTTTCACGTCCGAGAACACCTGGGATGAGATAGCTTCCAAGGCGGAAAGGTTTCCCGAGCAGGTGCAAGATGAAGTGCGTCAATGCTACTTCGTGTCACTCACGGTTATTGGTCAGTATCAGGGGCAGTATATTCTTTGCCAGGGTGGGGCCGACCTGGTGATAATTGACCAGCACGCCGCACATGAGAGGATTGTATTTGAAAAGTTGAAAAAGGAATTCGGTGCTGACGGTGTTGAATCACAGATCCTGCTTTTTCCGGAGACAATGGAGCTGTCCTTCAAGGAGGCAGTTGCTGTCGGGAAAAACGAGCACAAAATCAGGCAACTCGGATTTTGGATGGAAAATTTCGGTGGTTGTACATGGGTTGTTAATGCGGTTCCGAGACTCCTTGAAAAAGGTAAGTACATTCGAGTCTTGCGTGACGTTATCGAAGAGTTGCAGGACTTGGGCAAAAGCAGTATTTTTGATCAGGCGCTTGAAGCGATTCTTGCCCGTATTGCCTGTCATTCCGTGATCAGAGGAGGGCAGCAGCTCACTTCTCAGGAAATCAAGTCCCTGTTTGTGCAGCTGGATGCATCCGATTTTTCAGGTAATTGTCCTCACGGCAGGCCGGTATTCCGTAAACTTACCCTTTCCGAGATAGAAAAGATGTTCAGGAGAGGATAGAATTGGAAGAATTGGAACATTTTCCTGAGCAAATAAAGCTTGTGATAATCCTGGGTCCAACGGCATCCGGCAAATCCGAGCTTGCTGTCCGGCTTGCGGAAGGTTTTTCAGGGGAAATTGTAAATGCGGACTCCATGCAGATGTATCGCGGCATGGATATCGGAACGGCAAAGCCTAGCCTTGATATGCAGGCTCGCATACCGCACCACCAGCTCGGCATTATCGACCCCGACCAGCCTTTTTCCGCAGCGGATTTCAGAAGAGAGGCGGAAAGGGCCATACGCGACATACATGCCAGGGGAAAAAAAGTCTTAGTAGTCGGAGGCACCGGCCTTTATATAAAAGCTTTGACAGGGGGGCTGATCGATTCTCCCGCAGGAAATGATGAAATCAGGGAAGAGCTGAACCGGGTCGCCAGTGATTTAGGGAACCTGGAACTGTATGACAGGCTTGCCCGCGTCGATGCGGTCACGGCGGGAAAACTTCACCCAAATGATGTGCTGAGAATAATACGGGCGCTGGAGGTGTATGAAATGACTGGTCGCCCCGTGTCGGAATTGAGAGGTCAACACCGCTTCCGGGATGCAGGTGGCTACTGTTGCCTCAAGCTGGGTATTAAAGCTGACAGGGCGGAGTTGTACGGTAGGATTGACGACAGGGTCGAATGGATGATGGCGCATGGTCTGGTGGAGGAGGTCCGGGGGCTTCTGGCAAAAGGATACTCCCCGCAGCTGAAATCAATGCGGGCTCTCGGCTACAGGCAGGTCTGTGCGTATCTCGCTGGGGAGTATTCCCTGGATGAAGCGGTAAGGCTCATCAAAAGGGATAGCAGACACTATGCAAAGCGGCAGATGACCTGGTTCCGTAGGGATGACGAAATTAAATGGTTTGAATATCCGGCAAATATTGCTATTATTTCCAGTGATGTGATTGAATTTTATGCTAAAGGAGAGGGGTATGGCAAAAGCACCGTTTAATATTCAGGACCAATACCTGAACCAATCGAGGAAAGAGCGTGTTAAGGTTGTCGTCCATCTAATGTCCGGCGAAAGAATGGAAGGACATATAAAATCTTTCGATAATTTTTCAGTATTGCTGGAAATGAAAGGAGATGTGTTGATATACAAGCATGCCATCTCACACATAACTTCCGTTGACGGAAGTTTCAAGTTGCATCAATAACAACTTTTGGTTCACAGAGGGACGTGAGGCATCTATGAATCTGCCCTGCAGGGTGGTGTGCCGACCGTCCCTTTTTTATTGGAATATGCGTGGTACTTCCTACCGCTTTACCTTCAGTTCCTGCTCAATGTCCAAAATCTTGAGCTTTTCGATGTTCAGACGAAGTTCTTTATTTTCTTTTGTCAATGAAAGGTTCTCGCCTTTAAGGGACTTAATCTTACGGTTCAGAACCGCAATCAGGTCAATGAGTGAGTCTGAATGTTTTTTCCATGAACTCGTGGGGTACTCTTTCATCAATTTTTCGAGAGTCGATTGTGCTTGGGCGATTTCGTTTTTCCCCTGCCCGCCATCAAGATATAACATAGCGAGCCGGAACAAGGCTTCGTCGGTGACGCCGGGAACTCCCTTTGCTGAGCTGATATTTACGAGAACGTCCGTTGCCGCGGAAACTTTGTTTTCCTGCAGAAGCTTTTTTGCCGTGTCGAGATTTCTGATCTGTGCATGGCTGTGTGTAGATATCTGTCCCCTCTTCTGGAAGATTGTCGACCCGTTGCTGTCTGCTTGGTCACCTGTTTGATTGAATGTTGGTATATCGGCCTTTTTCTGAACTCCTGCACAGCCGCATATGCTGATGGCCATGACCAGAGGTATATAGTATTTTTTCATCTTTCCTTCCTGCGTCTATTGATTAGATAATTGCTTCCCGGGGATTCCTTCACGTATTCCTTGATCTGGACCGCAGCCTTGGCTATCTTGACCGCCGAATCATATTCCCCTTTCTGACAGGTAAGAACCGCAATTGAAATTGTCATGATAGGAAAAATACGCCTGACTCCATAACGGTCATTGCCTTCAATGGCTCCCCTGGCCAGATCTTCATCACTGTAATGCTCCCGGATTCTCTCGGTAAACGTATCGATAACTGCCGTACAGACAGCCCCGACATCCTTGGTAGGGACCACCATGATAAAATCATCCCCACCCACGTGACCGACGAAGGCATCTTCGTTTGAGTGGCATTTTACGGCATCATAAATTATTTCGCCAGTCATTTTGATTACTTCGCTTCCTTTTATATAACCGTACCGATCGTTGTATGCTTTGAAATTGTCGAGATCACCATAACATACCGCAAACGGCTCGTCTTCTTGCAGTTTCCGATCGAGTACCTTTTCTATAGCAATATTCCCCGGCAGCCTTGTAAGTGGGCTGGCGTCGAGGCACATCTGTTCGAGTTGCTTGAGCTTGGTGGCCATTCTGGTGAAATCCCGGGCAAGGTCGCCAAATTCATCACCGGCCGGTATCTGCGGGTCGTAGTCAAAGTCACCTTCCGCAATGCGAAACGTTGCCCGCTTCAGTTTTCTCAGCGAAGATGATGTATTGTATAAGATGACTACGATCACGCATACGGCGAGGAACAATCCAGTCAGCGATATAAGAAAAGACCACCTGATGGTCAGGTCCTGTTTACGATTGGCATTTTCCAGTTTCGTGTTCAAGAGTGTCTGCTGGTCGTTGTAAAACCTGTCAATGGAGTTCCTGACCTCTTCGGCAGAGTTTTTCAAACGTTGCAGTTCTTTTGTTCTTTCCTGGAAGATCAAGTCCGCGTTTGCTTTGAAATCCTGATACGCTTTTGCAACGGGGACGACTCTTTTCTGGGGTGCAGTGCGGCGCATCTGCTTCAGGAATGTCGCAAACTCCTTTTCTCTGTGTTGAAAGAGATCCAGAAATTCGGGGCTTTTCAAGATTGAGAACTTTGCTGCGTACCTTTCCTGGGCATTAATTGAATCGAAGAGCCTGTTTGTTGAGTTAATGGTGGCGAAATCATTCTGGGCAATATCTTTTACGATTTTGTTAAGAGAATAAAGACCTGTGATTGAAAAGACAATA
>DATEVI010000037.1:0-3220 GCA_035281865.1 Geobacteraceae bacterium
CTGTTTTTCCGTTCATCGAGGTATTTCACCAATGACCCGGCCGTGAGGATGAGCGGCAGGCATTCCTTGCAGGTAGCCAGTCCCTTGCCCAGGTTCAATTCGACCTGGCCGGGGGGATCCAGCGCAGTGGCGTTTATGCCAGCGAAACGCATGGCAGCCGCAAGGCATTTTGAGGCAGTGTCGCCCATGGAAGGGATAAGCATGTGCACATGGCCATCGGTTATCGGGTAACACCGGCCGTCGCTAGCGCGAACATGATACTTTCCATCGGCCTCGATAATTCGGCAAGGCTCGAAACCATCCTCTTCCGGTGTCTGCACCAGCTCCAATTCACGGTAGCCCTTTATCACGTCCAGGAAAGCCTCAATCCTTGTATCGATGCCCGCATCGGCCGTGTGTGCATCCAGTTCCAAGGTAAGAGACGGTTTTTGCCCCATGGCGTCCCGAAAATATCCGGTAATGAACGAATCCGGACCGCAACTGAAATTCGTTATGAACACGCCGAAAAGGTTATCCGTCCTGCGGACAAACTCGGCTGCCTGCATGATTCCCTGGCCGCTTGCCCAGAACATCTGGTCGATCGTTTCGCCGCCAAGTTCGTCCAGAGGAAGGAAGTCATGGGGCAGAACTTTGTAGCCACGGCTGGCGAATTTATGCGGAATGCCCATGTTGCCGAATTTGCTGAAGGCGTTGTAAGGGCGTCCAAAAAGCACTATGGCGTATTCGTCAGGTTGCAGGTTCAGAAGGAATTGCCGTCCGTATTCCAGCATTTCCGTTCGCATGGCGGCGAAAACCTCACGGGCCGCTGTGAAGGCCGCGACTGCCTGTTTCCGGGGGAATCCCATCTGATGCGCAATCTTGATAAATGCTCTGAGGAGTTTTGACGGGTTATCGAACTCAAGTACCTGGGTGACCAGTTTCGGGTGCAACCCCTCGTGAAAAGCGGCTTTCAGATAGTAGGGTTCTGCCTGGACAAAGGGGCAGGTGCAGTTCGTCTCGTGACTGGTTTCCATCTCCACGGTTTTTACGTGGGGGATGAATATATAGTCTACCGATTGATCAAGGACGTTTTTCAGGAAGCCATGACTGAGTGCCACTGGGAAACAGAAGGCAGCTCCCGTAGCCTCAATGCCGCAAGGTTCGGGCATGGTGCTGGGCACTACCTGGGCGCCTAGCCGGGTGAAGAAGTTGGCATAAAAAGGGTAAAACGTATTAGTGAGAAGCGAGGTGGGGATTCCGACCTTGATTTTTCGGGGTACTTCAGCTATTGCGGGTGCATACCTGTGAAAGATCAGCTCTTCGCGAATCTTTACTAAATCGAGATCCTTCTGGTTAATCTCTTTTTCCCTCAGGAGGTTGTAATATTTGTCGCATGCTCCGCCGAAGGGGTACGTCTTTCCGTCAATCGATAAGCGTGCGATCGAGCATTTTCTGTCGCACTTTTCCCTTTCACCGTTACAGGTGAACGGCTCCCGGTAGACGACTTCCCTGGCAGCAAGCTCATGGAGATCGAACTGCCTTTTTTCCAGAAGGTTTTGCCCGATTTTGCGGTCGATTTCCAGAGCGACACCGAATGCCCCCATCAGCCCGGGTTCCGGTGGAACGATAATTTCCTGTGAGCAGAGGGCGGCCATGGCGACCGGAACCGCACTGTTATAGCAGACGCCCCCCTGCATGAAGATTTTCCTGCCTGCGGGACGGTTTCCTTTTACTCTGTTCAGGTAATTCTGGCAGATCGAGTAGACCAGACCGGCAACGATATCTTCCTTGTTGATGCCTTCGTGCACGGCGGTCTTGATGTCGCTGCTGATGAAGGCGGCACACTGGTCGCTGAAATTCGGAGCGCTGGCCGATTGCATGGCGACGTCTGCGATCTCTTCGGTCGTGATTCCGAGAGATTCATGACACGCCTCTTCGAGAAAAGAGCCCGTTCCCGCCGAGCATGCCTCGTTCATCGCATAATCACTGGCCACTCGGTTGGTGATATAGGTGTACTTGGCGTCCTGGCCGCCGATTTCGAAAATAGTCTCCACTTCCGGGTCGAAAAACACGGCGGCCGCGGCGTGGGCCACGATCTCATTGACGACTCCCGGCGTCATTGCGTGCAATCCGGCAATCTGTCTGCCGCTGCCGGTTGTCCCCAGCCCGATTATTTTCGGTGTCAGTCCCTGTGGCAACTGTTCCATGATAGCCCGGTAACAGAGGCGGCTTGCATTTACCGGATCACCGTTGGTGCGAAGATAGACGCTGGCAACGATGGAATGATTGTCTGTCCTGAGCAGTACGGCTTTGGTCGTAGTACTCCCCACATCCAGTCCGACTATGTACTCCCCGTCATAGAACTCTCCCTTAGGCATGTACTTGAAAGAAACCTTGGGGATGGCTTCCTTCAAGGCCGGCAAAAAAGGGAAAGAACTGTGAGAGGTCTTAATCAGGTCAGCTGTCTTATCGTTAGGAAGGGGGTTTCTTTCAGCCCAGATGAGTGCCCCCAATGCTTCCAGGCATGGGGCAGCGTCTGCGACGAACGTTTCCGGGTATGCTTGGCGAAGGTATTCGACTACAGTTCTGATCCGGCTTACGCCTCCGGTGAGGAGAATCCTTTTCCCTTTGCAGATATTCAGCAGTTCGATGATTTTTCCCGCCATCATATGACACAGTCCGGCGCTGATGCGGCTTTTGGGGACCCCTTTGTTCAGGGCATGGGTACAGTCGGATTTGCAGAACACCGAGCATCTGCCCGCCACGAGATAAGGTTCTTCCGTTTCAGCCAGGTCGATGGCGTCTTCAATGGCCAAGCCCATGCGTTTTATCTGCTGCAGGAAGAAGTCGCCCGTTCCGGAAGCGCACTTGTTGCCGGTCTGTACCGACTGTATTCTGCCCCGTGAGTCGAGTTGATAAACGAGGAATGTCTCGGCGCCGGCTGATACTATACAATCTATGTCCGGATAAGCATCTCTCAGGTATTCATAAGCCAATTCCACCGCTTCCGGTTCGGAAATGGTCGTCATCGATACCAGGTTCCTGAATTTCCTGCCGGTAATTCCCAGTTTGGCGGGCAGGTTTGCATCCAGGATTTCCGTGAGAGTCCGGGCCACTTTGCCGTCGTGATGCACGCGGGAGAAATCTATCGATTGCCCAATCCTTTTGGCAATGCTTATGGTGCTTGCACCAATGCATATTCCGATTGCATTCTGCACTGTAATCAGCTCCTTCTGTCCTG
>DATEVI010000038.1:0-4740 GCA_035281865.1 Geobacteraceae bacterium
CCCTCGATGGCAACGGAGATTGTGACCGGTTGGCCGGCGGGGAAAAGGAGGATATGGTCCGTGTCCGGAACCGGCTCTCCGAAGCGGATGACCGGAAGTTTTGCCAGCTTCTCGTACGACGGGGGAGACGCCCATGCGTAACCCGCGCAAATCAAACAGACAAGAAGTGCCGTTGCAACATGCTTCATCGTGAATCTCCTTTTGGGGAATTTGAGATTTAGGGGGCGGGGGTACTTTCAAGACCAAGAAAATCATGCAGCAGTTCAAACGACGAATTCACAACCTGTCCGGCGGGAATCCCCACGTTTTCGAGCAATTCAATTGCTTCGGCGAATTCGCCGATTCCCTGGGCGATATGAGCATCGCTGCCCACGATTACCGGAGCACCGGATCGGGCGATAATTTCCGCCAGGCGTTCGCAGTTGGGTCTGCTTCCCTTGCGGCTGATGGAAAACGAGGAGTTGTTGATCTCCAGCGCCGTTTGTGTTTCCACGGCGACGCGCGCCAGTTCTTCAAAGTGTACCGGGAATTCGGGGTTGCCGGTATGGGATATTGCCTTTATGCGCGGATTTGCCATGGCATGCAGAACCGCTTCGGTATTCCGGTCGATTCCCTGGTGGTCGAACCCGCAACTCTCGTGCAGTCCGGCCATTACGAAGTCCAGTTTTGCCAGGTACGGCTCAGGCATATCGATGGAACCGTCCGCGGATATTATATTGGCTTCCACTCCCCGGAAGATGCGGACACCGTCAATCCAAGTTGGAATGAAACGCATGGCGCCGAAATGATACAAATGTGGACCGCCGGGCAGCGTGGGGCCGTGATCGGTGATCGCAAGTGCCTTGAGCCCCTTGGCACGCGCTGCCCGGGCCAGTTCGTTCACGGTGGAGTAAGCATGGCCTGAGGCCACGGTGTGAGTGTGCATGTCTGCTATAATCTCCATCGTGAAAATATTTCACAGCCATGGTGAAAAGTCAAGGAACAGGCTTACTCATCCGGATCCTTCCAGGACGGCACGCGCGGCGGCCAGTTCCTTCAGCTTTTCGTCGTCAACCTTGGGAAACGAAAGCTTCAGTCCATCCAGGGCATCGATGATGCCTGCCGCAACCACCAGGCGGGTGAACCACTTCTTGTCCGCCGGCACCACATACCATGGCGCATGCTTTGTTGCCGTATTCCGGATCATATCTTCGTAGGCTTCCATGTAGTCGTCCCAATGTTCACGCTCCCGGGCGTCGGCCACCGAAAACTTCCAGTTTTTGTCGGGGTTGTCGAGCCGTTCGAGAAACCGCTTCTTTTGTTCCTCCTTCGACACGTTGAGGAAAAACTTGCGGATCAAGACACCGTTGCGAGTCAGGTATCGCTCGTAGTCGTTGATGTCCTCGAATCGCTCATTCCAGATCTTTTTCGTTACCAGTGATGGTGGAAGTTTCTGTTTTTCGAGAAGATCCGGATGGACCCGCACAACGAGCACCTCTTCATAATACGAACGGTTGAAAATGCCGATCCGGCCCCGCTCGGGCATGCGCCGGTTGGTCCGCCACATGAAGTCATGGTCCAGCTCCTCGGTCGATGGAGTCTTGAAGCTGAACACCTGGCACCCTTGGGGATTGATCCCGGACATCACGTGCTTGATGACGCTGTCCTTGCCTGCTGCGTCCATCGCCTGGAATATCAGGAGCACGGCCCAGCGGTCCTGGGCGTAAAGCATTTCCTGCATCTTCCGCAGTATCTCGACCCCCTCCTGCAGCAACTCGCCGGCCCGGTCCTTGATCCCATCCCGGTGCTTGAGTCCGAGGGTCTCACCCGGGTCGAAGTCCTTCAACTTGAACTTGCCGCCGTCCTCCACACGGAATTTCCGAGAGAATTCTCTGGCCTTTTCCACGAGTTCTGTCACGGTTTCCTCCTCTGCTAACATGTTATAAAATTCGAGACTTTACTCAAAAAAATGTCGCGCGGTGGACATGCCGGGAGTCTTTTCGGGTTCCGTATTACCAGTCCCCTCCGTTCCCGGTTGTCCGCAGGGCGACACCGAGCCGGTCCGTCATTTCCAGGAGAACCTGTCGTACCCTGTTCAGATCCTCAAGGCTTATCAGTTGTGTTTGATAGGCTCCAAGCCATCCTCCATACGCATACTCGATGCAAAACGTCTTGGGCACGTATACGGCGAGGTTGGTGAATGTGAGCCTGGCCCCGCCGTCCCTGACATCTTCCCTCACCGTGAAGGAAACCTCGCGATCCGCCTTGTAGCCGTCAGCGATTCCGGTTGCCGGATAAAAGATATCCCCATTGCCGATCAGGACGCCTTCCTTGCTGTTTGCATATGCCATTACCGGCCGTGCCTTTCTCTCGAATTCCGTTACGGCCTTTGACACTCTCAGATTCTGTGCGAGCCAGATTTCCGACTTTCTGAATATCTCGTCTTTTGTCAGACCGGGCACTTCAATCACTTTTTGAACGAGGGGTTGGTCGGCCGGCAGCCGCTGAAGGCCGGCACAACCGGCCAGGACAAATACCGCAATCATGGTCAATGCAATCCTTTGCATAATCGGAACTCCCCCCCTGACAGGTGGTCCATCCATTGAAATTTACTGATGTGCGGCGGTATCCGCCCACCCGCGCATTCGCAGTTCCTTCTTGAGGGCCTGCATCTCCTGTTTCAACTTCAGAACCTCGGAATAGCTCGGCATCGACCTGAATTTGTAACGTAACAGCATGTACTCTCCGTGCAAATCCTGGAGACGCTGTTCGAGTTCTGCCTTCTCTTTGCTCAGTTTGGCGTTTGCCGTTTTCAGCTCTTCTATCTCTTTTCTGAATTTGGCGAATACGTCAATTTCCACAGTCTTCATCGTCATTCTCCCGCTGTGCCCGAAGCACCGCTATTCGTTGCATTATATCAGAATTATCCCCGCCGGGAGGCGCTTTATTGCGTTGCCCGGTTTGCTTGCGGCTGATATAATTTTCAGCAGTAAGGGAGGCTAAGGCCATGAAAGAGGCGATGTTTTACGAAAAAGTTGGAAACATGAAAGTCAGATGCGGTTTGTGCCGGTTCCGTTGCCTTATTCCGGAAGGACGGCGTGGAATCTGCGGCGTA
Source organism: Geobacteraceae bacterium (assembly GCA_035281865.1). Classification (GTDB taxonomy): domain Bacteria; phylum Desulfobacterota; class Desulfuromonadia; order Geobacterales; family Geobacteraceae; genus CAIWTU01. The sequence goes on from DATEVI010000038.1 coordinate 3,095, forward strand.
AGGGAAAACCGTGGGGGAGTCCTTTATTCGCTGGTGTACGGCAGGGCCGTCGCCGAGCATGTGGACCCCATCGAGAAAAAGCCGTTGTATCATTTTCTGCCGGGGAGCAAATCGTACTCAGTGGCCACGGCCGGATGCAATTTCCGCTGTCTGCATTGCCAGAATTACGGCATATCCCAGGCTCCCCGGGACCGCCAGGAGATTCCGGGTTTTGACCTTTCGCCGGAAGAGATCGTCAGGAAGGCCCTTGCCGCCGGGTGCGAGTCCATTTCATATACCTATACCGAGCCGACAATCTTTTACGAGTATGCCTATGAAACTGCAGTACTGGCTGTGAAGGCGGGGCTGAAAAACATCTTTGTCACCAACGGCTACATAACCCCGGAGGCGCTGACTGATATCCGGCCGTATCTGCACGCCGCAAACATAGACCTGAAGGGGTTCTCGGAAAAATTCTACAACGAAGTCGTACATGCGACGCTCAAGGAGGTGCTGGAGTCGATCGTGGAATACAAGACGCTAGACATCTGGATCGAACTGACTACGCTAATCATTCCGAATTACAACGACAGTGATGAGGAACTCCGGGCCATTGCCGGATTTATCGCGGACAAGGTCGGAGTCGATACGCCTTGGCATGTGACCCAGTTCTATCCCACCTATAAGCTGACAGATCAGTCCCGGACCCCTGTCGCCACACTGCGGCGTGCTCGACAGATAGGGCTTGATGCCGGTCTGCGCTATGTCTATGAAGGGAACGTCCCCGGGGAAGGAGGAGAAAACACGTATTGTCCCGGCTGCTCGAAGCTTTTGATCCAGCGGTACGGGTATTTTATCGAATCCTCGTGTGTTGAGAACGGAAAATGTCCCAATTGCGATTTCGCCCTGGATGGAATCTGGCGGTAATGCGGGCTGTATACATCCGTCCGCATAATGGTTGCCGTGAACTGCAAAATAATGCTATAAAAAGTTCAATAATACTTGCCACTACGGATCAGGGGTTCTCTTGAAGAAAAATTTTCTCCGTCGTTTATGGGTCACGTTCTCCGCTAATGTCATAGGTCTTTACGCTTCCACCATCAACCGGTTCCTTGTCAAGGGAGATGAAAACATTCCCTGCGAAGGGGGCGTGCTTCTGGCCTGCAATCACATTTCCGCCTACGATACGGTTTTTATTCCCTGGGCAGTCGTCAAAAGGCATCCCCTGCAGATGATCTGGGCGCCTGCCAAGGAAGAGTTGTTCAGAAAACGCTTCCAGGGTTGGCTCTATTCCTCCTGGGGAGCATTCCCTGTAAAACGGGGCAGGGATGTGCGCGCGGGGAAGGTGATCAGCGATCTCCTTAGGGACCAGAAAGTAATGCTTTTTCCTGAAGGCACCAGAAACAGGGACGGTGTTCTGGGCAAGGGGAACAGGGGAGTGGGCAAGCTCATTTTCGACAGCCGTCCGACCGTCATTCCCACCGCGTTGGTCGGACTTAACCGGTGGAAATTTCCCGGCGCGGGTCAGCAGGCCGCGGTCGTTTTCGGCAACCCCCTGGATCTTTCCGATCTGTTCGACAGGGAAGACTGCAAGGAAACCCATGTGCTGATTGTCGAGCGGGTAATGGGGGAGATTGCTTCCCTTCTTTGCAATGAGGGGGCACTCG
>DATEVI010000039.1:0-3493 GCA_035281865.1 Geobacteraceae bacterium
CCACGGTCGAATTACTGGTAGACGTACGTGCCATCAAAAAACCCGTTCAAGCGGAATCCGATCGCATGGTTTTCCTGAAAACTGAAATCAAGGAAAGAAACATTCAAAAACAAATCAAGGATGCCGGCGGAAAATGGAATCCCCAGGAGTACTTATGGATGCTTCCCTACAGCAAGGCAAAAGCCTTAAACCTGCAAAACCGCGTCGTAAGAAATGTCTAGATATAGATATCCACATCAAGTTATTTATGGTGATATATGGGCATTAATATCCATATATCGAATTTTTCTTTGACGTCTACTTCTAAGTTAGCAGGCATGGATGCTGCACTGAGCAATTCTGCCGCGTTGAGCATTGTTTTTGCCCAGTGTGGTTTGTCGCCAGCCTCTGCTATATCTGCGTATTTGCGAAGATCTTTTATCAGTACCTCCGCGTTTTGCAGAACCCCCCGGCAATTGAGAGCCGCATCAATCAACAGTACTGCGTCGGCCATTTGCTTTGGCTGTCCATTTCCATGCACGCGTACTATTTTCTTTGCCGCATCAACAAGCAGATGGTCATGATATTTTGCCGCGTGGTAAGCATTTCGGCACAATTCGCGCACTGTGTCAGCCGTATAAAGTCCGGTCGGTGGTATTCCCTCGGTACAGAGCTGCCAATAATCATCAAACTTCATGTCATTGTCCTTTAGTGTGCTGCCCGCTAACCCATCATTCCAGGGGACGCGCCGCGATGAAGCCGCGTCGCACCCCTGAATTCAAACGTTAGCCATCATGAAACTCCATACCTACGCGCTGCTCTTCTTTCTCTTCTTATCTCCTCCCATTCTTGCGTCCAATTTGGATCTGACTGCAAAAGGAGGGCATTTCCAAGACTGCGAGCTAATTGACCAAGGTCCAAGCGGATCTATCAAGGGAAGCATTTCCTTAATCGAACTTTCGAGCGATCCGAAATGGGCTTCAGTTGTAGCAATAATTCTGATTCAAGATACGAAACCGTCTCGGGTGTTCCGGCTCTCGCTTGGGAGTGTTTCCACATCGAAGAAGCTAGAGGTGAGATACGAATTCTTTGTCGGCGAAAGCAGACAGGTCGCCGAAGCATTGGCCGAGATTCCTGTTGGCGAACCAATGCCCTTTCAGATGACATGGGGCCAAAGTCAGCTTGTCCAGTTATCAATTGCAAACACAGCGCCTCGCAACCTTTGGCTCGATATGAAAGCGTCAAGAGCATTTGTGCTTGTTTCCGGATCACGCGGACTATTCCAGACCGAAGGAAAAGAGCAGATCGACTGCACGCGCGACCTCAATGTGCGAGTAGAAAATTGATGGCTAACCCATCCATCAACACGGACGCTGGCGATGAAGCCGCCCGCGCCGGTTATGTCAGACTACAAGGGCTTCCCCATTGAGGGCAAGTTTTTTGTTTTTAAATTTTCATTTTCTGTTTTTCCGTCTTGTTCATCTATTGCCTGCCTGTGCTGTAAGAGAAGATGGAGGACTGCGAAACTACAACCGGTCATCTATTGGGCATCTTGCCCGGACCCTGATGAAAGACGCGCGCCGGGGCCTCATTCGTTAGTCGGGAATCAAAATTCCCCAAGACATAATCAGGCTCTCCCGGCGCGGGTCCAACCCGCTTCACATCAACGCTGGCAGTGCATCCTCCCCGAGTGAACTTCCTTCGGGCGTTGGTGATTCCTGGCCGCCGTCAGGCGGCTTGTTCACTCCTTTTCGTTTCCGCTTTCTGAAGACGCTTTTTCTTACCGCTCAGACGGCACTCTCGATCATCCGAAAATCTTCGCCATACTTCAGCACCGCCCAGGCGAGCCGGGCATTCTTGGCGGCAATGGCCACCGCCGCTTTCCAGTAGCCGCGACGCTCGACCAGTGCCCGCGCCCAACGACTGAACCGATCCTGCTTGTTACCCAGGCTGTTGAGCACGGCGCGCGCGCCGAGTACCAGCAGGCTGCGCAGGTAACCGTCTCCGGCCTTGGTGATCCTGCCCAGGCGCGACTTGCCGCCGCTGCTGTATTGCCCCGGCGTGAGTCCGATCCAGGCGGCGACCTGTCGGCCACTGTCAAAATCGTGACCGATGCCGAGGCTGGCGAGCAAGGCGCTGGCAGTGGTGGGACCAATGCCGCGGAGTTGCATGAGTCGCTTGCTGCGGACATCTTCCTTGGCAATTGTGGCGATCGCCTTGTCGTACTCGGCGATGCGGGCATCCAGTTGATCGGCATGCGCCAGCAGGTCGCCGACACAGCGGTTGGTCCAGCCGGGCAGGTCTTCGAGATGCAGATAGATGCCCTGGCGCAGCAGGGTGACCTTCTGTGGCAGGACAATGCCGAATTCGGCAATCAGTCCGCGCAGCCGATTGTAGGTGGCCGTGCGTTCCTCGATGAAACCTTGCCGTGTGCGATGCAGGCAGAGAATGTTTTGCTGATGCTCTTCCTTGATCGGGACAAAGCGCATGCTGGGTCGGGTGACGGCTTCGCAGATGGCTGCGGCATCCGCCGCGTCGTTCTTGCCGCGCTTGCCGCTCATGCGATAGGGCGTCACGAACTTGGGTGCCATCAGGCGGATGGTGTGACCGTACTGGCGAAACAACCTGGCCCAGTGGTGTGCACCCGTGCAGGCTTCCATGCCGATCAGGCACGGTGGGATCTGCGCGATCAGCGGCAGGAGCTGGTCTCGTGTGACCTTCGGTTTGACCAGCACTGCTTTTCCGTTTTCATCTACTCCGTGAACCGCAAATACATTCTTGGCAAGATCGATTCCGATCGTCATAATGCTCATGGATTTCCCCTTTCGTTGGTGATGATCAAGTGTGGAAACTCAATCATGGCAGATTCAATTGCCTGCGGCTTCCGCCGCAGCCTCGGGACGGGGAAGTCCCTTTCATTCGTTAGGCCTTACACCAATGGTTCTTGCTAACGTTAGGCCTTACACCAATGGTTCTTGCTAACCTTTTTGACATATTCTGGTTTCGGGTTATCTTGCCTTGCCATATATCCCGCAGATGGAGATACGGCTGATGTTCTTTTCAAAAATGCCGATACAGCAATGTATAAAGCCAAGGGAACAGAGAAGCGAGTTGTGTTGTTCCGAGAATCGGGTGAGCGAAAAGCGGGCTAACAATACGTGCACTGCGAAGGAGAAATAGGGTCAGCCACGATATTGCGCCTCGAAAGCTGAGCCTCATCCAGCAACACTTGGCTCTTGTGCAATAAAGGTATATTTTTTATACCGTGATTAATTTTGAATTAGACCAAGCTAAAAGTCAGGCAAACCCTCTTAAGCATGGCATCAATTTTGTTGATGCTCAAGATTTGTGGAACGACCCCAGTCTATTGGAGATTCCAGCAAAAACAGAGGATGAGCCACGATACCTGATGATAGGACTGATTAACGAGAAACACCGGTCGGCCGTTATCACCTACAGAGGCGCGGTTATTAGACTTATTTCTGTTCGTCGCTCTCGCACCGAGGAGGTTGCA
>DATEVI010000040.1:0-4409 GCA_035281865.1 Geobacteraceae bacterium
CAGGTCGAGAAGTACCAGGAGACGGTCTGCCCGGTTGATAACACCGGACAGGCAGATCTGGTCGATACCTCCGGTCACGGCGGGCGGTGGGGGCTGTATCTCCGATTCCGAAATGCGAATTACTTCAGACACGGAATCAACAATGAATCCCATAAGCTCGCCGTCCATATCCATGACCATGATTCGCGTCTGTTTATCTATATCGATGTCATTCAACGAAAATTTCTTACGCATGGAGATAATGGGGATGACTTTTCCCCTGAGATTAATCACGCCTTCCACATAGTGCGGAGTATTGGGAACGCGAGTGACAGTAGGCATGCGTATGATTTCCCTGACTTTGAGCACGTCGACGCCGTACTCCTCCTGGTCTAGATTAAAAGTCACCAGTTGAATCAGCTCCGAGTTTGAATTTTCGATTTTTGCAGGCAAAGTGCTGGACATCGTTAAACCTCCTCATTTTCAGAATCAAGATTTTTATCGGATCATTCCGCATGTCCCGAGGAAACGCTGCCGGGTAGGACAAACGAATTTATACGCTTTTGTTCTCTTAATCGGCAGCCGTCCTGAAAAATTTAGAATTATTTTCACGGAACACCATCGCCATGACCTTCAACACGAGATTCTCCGGTGCAAGCCCGCGAGTGATATTGTATGAATAAGGAAGGGAAGAACCGCACTACAGGCGGGAGTAGCCCGTTGATGTCCGTCATAATGACAGTAATCTTTGGCCGTGACATTAACGAAATAAGTTCGACAATTCGCTGAAGCTGATTTGTATGCATTCAGACCCAAAAGAGAGAGCGGTCAATAAACAAAAAAAGCAAAAAAACACTTGCATTTATGCTACATACGTGTTAGTTAGATATAAATTTATATGTTCACTAAAAAGTGAGCCCTTCAGCTCGCTTTTTTGTTTTTATGGAATTAATTTATGGCACAACAGACTGTAACGGATAAAATTAAAGATATCGCTGAGAGGATAGCATCGTCGCTCGGCATGGAACTTGTCGACCTGGAGTATAAGAGGGAAGGGCGACAGATGGTCCTTCGCTTCTTCATAGACAAGAATGGCGGAATTACTTTGGATGACTGCGCCGACGTCAGTAGGGAATTGTCTGCCGTACTGGATGTTGAAGATCTGGTTCCTGACAAATATGTCCTCGAAGTTTCATCACCCGGGCTGAATCGTCCGCTGAAAACGGAATCTGACTATGTGCGATATATGGGAAAGCTTGTTAAAATAAAGACATACGAAATGCTTCAGGATGAAGCAGGGAACAGGCGGAAGACTTTTCTGGGTGAATTAACTGGTTTTGCGGACGGACTCATCACTGTTCGGCTCAGGGAAGGCCAAAAAGCTGAAATTCCGTTGGAGAAAGTGGCAAAGGCAAACCTTGAGTTTGAACTTTAGGCAACAGAATGCAGGGCCCCTATATAACGGGACAATCTGCCATGCGGACGGAAAATTCTTGCATGTGAGTCGGATATTCAGGCTAATGCCCATACAATAAAAGATTGATTAAGGAGAACGGGAGTGGAAACGTCCTTTAGCCTCAAACATACAATTGATCAGATAGTAAAAGAAAAAGGCATCGACAAGAAGGTTGTACTCGAAGCCTTGGAGCAGGCTGTTCTATCTGCCGCAAACAAGAAATACCGTAATACGCGCGAGCTTGAGGCTCACTACAGTGAAGAGATTGGAGAGGTTGAGTTGTTTGAATTCGTAACCGTAGTTGACGAGGTAATGGATTCATACAAGGAAATCGATCTTGAAGAAGCGAAAGAAGTTGATCCTGAAGTTGAAGTCGGTGATTCTCTCGGTATGAAGATCGACGCAAGCGATTTCACCCGCATAGCTGCCCAGACGGCAAAACAGGTCATTATTCAAAAGGTTCGCGAGGCTGAACGTGAAACGATCTATGAAGAATTCAAAGACCGCAAGAACGAATTGGTAAACGGTATTGTGCGGCGTTTTGAGAGGGGTGAAATTGTCGTCGATCTCGGACGTGTCGAGGCAGTGCTTCCACACAATGAACAGGCGCCACGGGAAGTCTATCGTCAGGGTGACAGAATAAAGGGATTGATAACCGACATCCGCATGACTCCCAAGGGACCGCAGATCCTGCTTTCGAGGACGAGTCCTCATATTCTGGCAAAGCTTTTCGAGGGTGAGGTACCGGAAATCAGTGAAGGAATTGTGGAAATTAAGGGCGTTGTCCGGGATCCGGGAAGCCGGTCCAAGATAGCCGTATATTCCAGGGACTCCAATGTCGATCCTGTTGGCGCCTGTGTAGGCATGCGTGGTTCACGCGTACAGAACGTGGTTTCCGAATTGCGTGGCGAAAAGATAGATATCATACCTTGGTCCGAAGATATTGCCCGTTTCGCATGCAACGCCCTTGCTCCGGCTACGGTCTCGAAGGTATACATAGACGAAGAAATGCGTTCCATGGAGATCATCGTGGCCGATGATCAGCTGTCCCTTGCAATAGGAAAACGCGGGCAGAATGTGAGGCTTGCCGCCCGGCTTACCGGCTGGAAAACTGACATAAAGAGTGAATCAAAGGCCGCCAGCGAAGAGATGATGCAATATGCGTCCTTTGACGGAGCTTCCGAGCCGACTATCGAGGAAGAAAATGACCGGGGTGCTGAAGAAACGCCGGTTGATGTGGAGACCGAAGGAGTTGCAGAAGAATAGATATGGCCAAGGAAGAGCCGAAAAGAAGCTGTCTTGGCTGTCGTGCGGTAAAAGACAGGAAGGAGCTGATGCGTTTTGTTCTTGCTCCTGAAAGGGTTCTGGTGCCGGACCTCCTGGCAAAGCTTCCCGGACGCGGAGCATACACCTGCCTTGACAAGACATGTCTCAAGGATGCCCTTACGAAAAATCAGTTCAATAGGGCATTCAAGGGAGAGATAAAGGCCACATCCGCGGAAGAACTGACCGCTCAGGTTGTTTCCACGATGGAAGAAAGAATCGCATCATATCTGTCTCTTGCGAATAAAGCAGGAAGGGTTGTTTCCGGAAGCGACATGGTTATGCAGGTCCTCAGAAAAGCCGGGAAGGAAATGATAATATTGTTTTCGAAGGATATTTCGGACGACATCAGGCAGAAAGTCGTAACACTGGCGAAAAAAAACGGCGTTGAGTACTTTTCCCTTTTGGACAAAGAGCGGGTTGGCGCACTCATCGGCAAGAGTTTAAGGAGTGTTGTAGCGGTGGAAGGACACGGATTTGTCACAGCATTAAAGAAGGAGTTTGAAAGATACAGGAACTTCGTGGGGGGAGGTGCGCAATAGATGAATAAAACCCGTGTATATGAATTGGCGCAAAAATTGGGTGTCGACAACAAAGAGATCATTTCGAGATTAAAATCCATAGGGATAGAGGTAAAAAATCATATGGCGGTTCTTGATGACGAAACTGTCAGCAAATTGTCAGAGCCTGCGACATCTAAAGAGGTCTCCCAGGAAGAAGTCCGGGTGAAACCCACGCTGATCCGTCGTCGCGCCAAAATTGTCGAGGAGCCTATTGCTGCGCAAACTGAAACTGAGGCCGAGGGCGAACAGATGAAACCGGCCGAGCAGGTTCAGGAGGGAGTTGGGAAGGAAGCGGCTTTTTCAACAGCGGACAGGCTGGGACAAGAGCAGCCCACCGAAAAGGCGCCAATTGAAAAGAAAGAAGTTGAACCTGGACCGGCCGTCGAGCCCCCCGTTGTTGGCAAAAAAGAACCTGAAGCAGAGAAAGCGACGATGACACGCGCACGAATTTTGGGCAGAGTTGAAATACCACTGTCGAAACCCGCCGCTAAACCTGCAGAGCGTCAGCTGGAGAAACCGGTAAAAAAGGAAGAAGCGAGACAGCCGGCTTTTGTGGCGCCCACCAAAGAAGTTGCTGTCGCGGATGATCGCAAAAAAGGTAAAAAAATCAAGGAAGTCACGGTTGAAGAAGCGGAGAAGGCCGCCAAAAAGGGGGCTTTCGTTGGGAAGAAAAAGGAAGGTCTAAAGAAGCTGGAAATCATCGAGAAGAGGGAAAGGGTCTTTGAGCCTCAGCCTCGAACCGGAAAAGGCAAGAGAAGAGAGAGAGAAAGAGAAACTTCTGTAAAGAAGACGGAAATTACAGTTCCGAAGGCTATAAAACGTATAATCAAAATCTCGGAAAGCATTACTGTCGGCGAGCTTGCAAAGCGTATGGGTACCAAGGCTAATGATCTCATACGCACTCTCATGAAAATGGGGCTCATGGCTACCATAAATCACCCGCTGGACTACGATACCGCAAGTATTATCGCATCAGATTTCGGATACGAAATTGAGAATGTGGCTGTAGATGTCGATGAAATGCTTGAATCCGTGCTCGACGCTCCCGAGAGCCTGATAAAACGTCCGCCGGTCGTCACGATAATGGG
>DATEVI010000041.1:0-4696 GCA_035281865.1 Geobacteraceae bacterium
TTCAGATATAAAAAAAGACCTTTACCCTCGGCCTGATTGCCTCGGATAAAGGTCTCGCCTGCGAATCCATTGCCCTCCCGCCCGGGTCCGAAGACCGTATTGACGAACCGGAGGTCAGCCTTTTCTCCGGCTGATAGCTACTCCCCTTTATGCCGGCAGAGATTACCGTGAGCGTTAGAATGTTGTCAAGGGCTTTTCTCGGCCCCGTACCGGGAAGAATCATTTTTTTTCGCGCCTGAACAGGTCCGAAATCACCGCCCTGCCCCTCTCGCTCTTCTCAGCGGAGCGTTTTGTTTTTTTCCCGTCCGCGGGGCCAAAAAGCCTGCCGGCGACGGAAAGCTGCTCCGGCGTCCCCAACAGCAGGACGATGTCGCCTTCACGTAATTCCCAGACCGGGTCTGGATTCGCGATCATCTCGTCACCCCGCTTGATAGCGAGCACCGTCACCCCTGACCTGTTTCTGAGTGTCCCTTCGCGAAGACTTTGCCCCTCAAGGGGAGAACCGCTGCGTACCTTGAACGTCCCGACTTCGGCCCCGGCCAGGTAGCCGGTTATTCCGACCGCATGGCTGTGCCTGCGGCTTACGCCCCTGAGCATTTCATAACCGTCGCGCCTCACTTCCTCTATGCATTCCTCTATATCATCCTCCGGCAGCAGGAACTTTTTCAGAACTCGTGAAAGAATTTCTACGGATGTCTCGAATTCTTCTGGAATCACCTCATTGACTCCAAGCCTGAAGAGGGGTTCGACTTCCGCGACATATCTGGTTCTGACGATAATGTAGATATTCGGATTTATCCTTCGCGCCAGGGCGGATATCCGCATGGCTGCCGCGGCGTCCGATATGGCGACCACGATGATGCGGGCCTTGGATATCTGCGCATGCTCCAGGATTTCCCGATTCGAACCGTCACCGAAGATGATATGGTTGCCCCTTTTCTTTTCCGCGCTGACCGTGAAGGGATTAGTTTCAATGACCGCATGGGGGACCTTCAGGTGCTTCAGCGCCCGGGAAAGATTTCTGCCGTTCAGTCCGTAACCGACGATAATCACATGGTCGGTAAGGGTGAGTTTATGCTCCCTTCCCGCCAGAACCCCTTTGCCCCTGGTGAACCTGACCGGCAGTCTCCGCACCAGGCGATCGGCAACCGGCCCGGAGATCTTGATGCACAAGGGTGTCAGGGCCATGGTAGCCACCGAGGCGGCAAGGAAGACCTGGTACAGTTCGGGGGAAAGGAGTCCGTGTTTCAACCCTTCGAGGGAGAGGACAAAGGAAAACTCTCCGACTTGGGCCAGCGACAACCCGGTGATGATGGCAACCCGCATCGGCAGTCCCAGCGAAACGGCCGCGCCGGAGGTGATAACGGTCTTTATGAGAATGATGGTAACAATGAGCGAAAGGACGAGGACCGGGTGCCGTAAGATTACCGAAGGGTCAAGCAGCATCCCGACCGATATGAAGAAGAGACTCATGAACGCATCACGAAAGGGTATGATGTCGCCAAGAGCCTGGTGGCTGTATTCCGACTCGGATATGGCCAGCCCGGCGATAAACGCGCCCAAAGCCAGGGACAGGCCGGCCTGCGAAGTAATCCAGGCTGTGCCGAAGCCGATCAGTATGATCGTCAGGATGAAAAGCTCGCGGCTTCGGGCCTTGACCACCTGTTCGAATACCCAGGGAACGGCGAACCTGGCACCGAAATGGGCGCACAACACCACCGCCGCGGCCTTTGCCGATACCACCAGTATACCCTGCAGACCTTCGCCGGCCCCGGCAAGAAACGGGGTAAAAAGCATCAGCGGCACTACGCACAGGTCCTGGAAGATGAGGATACCCAGCGCCATCTTGCCGTGAGGGGTATCAATCTCCCCGGCATCCATCAGCAGCTTCATAAGGATGGCCGTGCTGCTCAGTGCAACTAGAAAGCCGAAGAAGGCGGACTGCTGAAAGGAAAAGCCGAACCCGGCGGAAAGAACAGTAATGGCAAGAATCGTCAGACCAAGTTGCAGGCCGCCTCCCCAGAACACCAGATGCTTGATCCGCATCAGTTCCTTCATGGAAAATTCAATACCAATGGCGAAGAGGAGGAGCACCACGCCGATTTCCGCCATCTGTTCCACCTGGTGGGTATCCCTGATGAAGCCCAGGGTATACGGCCCGGCCAGAATCCCGGTAAAGAGAAAACCGATAATGGACGGAAACATCAACCGTCTGAACAGTACCACGGTGAATACGGCAAGCCCGAACAGAATTACCATATCCCGTAATGCAAAAAGATCCATACGCTCCCACCGATTATATTCCGCTTGATAATCCCTTCCCGATCAATTCGGTTGTCCGTCGACTCCCGAGTAATTTCAAGAAAGGCATATCAATATATTAAACAGGAGAAAATGCAGTTTACCAAAGATTTTTTTTAACCGAGCCGAGGATGCCGCTTTCCGGAAACGAGGTTTTCTATTCATCCGGTTGCTTCAAATGGGCTCCGGCCAGAAAATCATTGACACTTCAATCCCAATATTGCTAGTTTACTGGTATAATTAAGCAAAATATTGATTTGACACAGGAAATCACCTACCGGGGGGGCTGTGTAAGAGGCACGGTTGGCACACCGGTTGATCATGTAAAGTTTTCGCTGGGGGAGTCTTGGCTGAGAGTCCGTTCCTGAAACGGGACGGGCGACCCTTTGAACCTGATCCGGATAATACCGGCGGAGGGAAGCGCGCTTTTTAGGGCATCAATTGTTCACAAGGCCGCTTCGCGGTCTTTTTTTTCGCCTGGGAGCCTGTCAAACCCGAACATTTAATTCATGGAGCAACAAATGGAAATCATCGTCAACGGAGAAAAGAGGCCTGTCAGCCCGATGTCCGTGCTGAATTTTCTCGAATCATTGGGAATCGATCCACGCCTGGTGGCAGTGGAGTGCAATCTGGAAATACTGCCGAAAAGCGACTACGAAACGACCATTCTAAAAGACGGAGACCGGCTGGAAATCGTCCAATTTGTAGGTGGCGGGTAAATGCGGGGATGCGGAGATGCGAGTAAAGCGGGGATGCGGAGAAGCGCAGAAGCGGTTTTTCCGCATAAACGCTTCAGCGAAGCGGACCCATTAACGCATCAACGCTCACGAAGTGAGCACAACTGAACGAAAGGAGATTATTTAATGTCTGATGCAGCTGATAAACTCATAATAGCCGGCCGGGAATTCAATTCCAGGCTTATGATAGGAACCGGCAAGTACGCCAGTTTCCAGCAGATGGCCCGGGCCATCGAGGTTTCGGGAGCGGAGATCGTTACCGTAGCAGTGCGCAGGGTAAATATTTCCGACCGGAACAAGGAATCCCTTCTCGATTATATCGATACGGAGAAATACACCTTGCTGCCGAACACGGCAGGATGCTACACCGCCGATGACGCCATCCGGACCTGCCGCCTGGCACGGGAGGCGGGTCTCTCCGATTTTGTCAAACTCGAGGTACTGGGCGACGAAAAAACACTGTTCCCCGATAACGAGGAACTGCTCAAGGCCGCAAAAGTCCTTATCAGTGAGGGTTTTACCGTCCTGCCCTACACAATCGACGACCCGATCATCTGCAAGAAACTGGAAGATATCGGCTGCGCGGCAGTCATGCCCCTCGGCGCCCCCATCGGCAGCGGCCTCGGAATCAGGAACCCGTACAATATCCGCATCATCCTTGAAACAGTGAAAGTCCCAGTCATCGTTGACGCCGGGGTCGGCACCGCTTCCGATGCCGCCATCGCCATGGAGCTCGGTTGCGACGGAGTGTTGATGAATACCGGAATCGCGGGAGCACGGGACCCGATAGCCATGGCTGAAGCCATGAAACTGGCTGTCATTGCGGGACGTCTGGCCTACAAGTCGGGACGTATCTCCAAAAAGCTATATGCGACCGCGTCGAGCCCGATTGAAGGGGCCATCGAGTAGAGACCGCCATGACCGATTTCGCCCTTTACCTCATCACGGACAGGAAACAGATCCGACGGACGAGCCTTGCCGAAGTCATCGAGGCGGCGCTCAAGGGGGGAGTAAAGGCCGTTCAACTGCGGGAAAAGGACCTTTCCAGCCGCGCACTCTACGTTGCCGCCTGTGAGCTGAAAACGGTTACCTCCCGCTATGGAGCAAAGCTGCTCATCAACGACCGGATCGACATCGCCCTGGCGGCGGACGCGGACGGCGTGCATCTGGGCGGAGAGAGCATGCCGGTCTCCAAGGCCAGGGAGATACTCGGTAGTGAAAGGCTGATCGGCGTATCTTGCAATGATCGCGCAAGCGCCTTGGCTGCCCAGGAGGAAGGAGCCGACTTCATCACCTTAGGACCGGTTTATTACACTCAGTCAAAGGCGCGCTACGGTGATCCGGTAGGCCTCGCGGCGCTTGCGGAAACGGCAGGACTTCTGCGCATACCGGTCTTTGCCCTCGGCGGCATAAAAAGGGACAACGTCGGCGAGGTCATCGCCCGCGGCGCCCGCGGCATTGCCCTTATCTCGGCGATAATAGCAGCCGATGATCCGGAAAAGGAAGCCGCGGAACTTATGTCGCTTCTTTCCGGGGTTGAACATAAATAGTATCCAAATTGGAAACCAATAGTTTATCATCCGGAAACTATGGAAAATGTTCCATTGGAGTTGGCTTGGGGCTTTCCAGGAGCTGACAGTACGGCTTTCGTGCAGGAT
>DATEVI010000042.1:0-9379 GCA_035281865.1 Geobacteraceae bacterium
GGGCCGGCGATCCAAATGCTCAATGGTGCGAACAACATCCATTCCCGAAAGGCGCTGGCGACTGCCCTGATCAGGATAGGAAGACCTGCCGTGCCATCTCTCACGGCATCGCTTAAAGACCATCGATGGTACGTTGTGCGGGGTATGTTGACCATACTGGGCGAGATTCGCTGTACGGAATGCATAAGGGAGGTACGATCCTCGATACACCATGACGATGAGCGGGTGAGAAAAGAGGCGATCCGATGCCTGACAAAAATCGGGGGGCCGATGGTCACGGAAATTCTTGTCGAGCTGCTGACGGACAAAAATCCTTCCGTTCAGAAGCAGGCAATATTTTCCCTCGGCATTCTCAAAGATGAAAGGGCTGTCGATCCGCTAATGGATGTGATCAACAGAAGGGATATTTTCCTGAAGACTCTGGCAATAAAAAAAGAAGCACTCCAGGCAGTCGGGATTATCGGAGCCAAGAGGGCACTTCCTCAGTTGATGAAAATTGCCGGGAAAAGGCGTTTGTTTGCCAAGCGGCGATGGGAAGAACTAAAAGTGGGCGCGATTGGGGCCATTGGCCGAATAGGCGACGAAACGTCCGTCGATTTCCTGCGGAAGATGGGCACCCGTGGCGGACCTGTCGGAGAGGCCTGCAACCACGCACTCCATTCCATCAACGGAAGAGACAATCAGCCGGGCTGAACCCCTCCACTTTGTTCCGCGTTTCCCTCTCAGTCCACCAAAGCTTCTCCAAGGGCAAAGGCGGCCGCCTCTCTCGTTCTCGGGAATGGTGAGCGCGACAACTCGACAAATCTGTCCACAAGGGACGAATTCCCCATCTTGCCCAAGGCTCTGGCAGCTTCTGCGTCCAGGAGTCCGTCATTTTCTTCCAGAAAAGGTACAAGGAGCTTTACAAGCGACGGGTCCCTGAAGTTTCCGAGCGCGGCAACCACTTTAGAGCGAATCGCCGTATCCGGATCTTTCAGACTCTCCACGAGGGTCGGCAACCCCTTCGGATTCGCCAGGTTGCCAAGCAGCTCTATGGCAACGGATTTTATATCCGCTTCCGGACGGGAGGCACAGTACACGAGCGCAGGAAGCACCTGGTCTCCGCCTATCCTGCCCAGAGCATAAAGCGCCTTGATCTTCGTCGGAAGGTCTCCCTTCTTCAGGGACAGAAGGATGGTCTCAAGGCTCCACATACCTTCGAGCCGCTCAAGGGCCCCGGCCGCCGCCGCCCTTACCTCTTCCTCCGGATCTTTCAGAAGGGCGATCAAAACTTCTCTTCTTTTTTTGACCTTTTCACTAGTTTCCATGATCGTTTTTTTATCAGAATTCGGCCATTGCGGCAACAATTACTTCAGGCATAACAATGTGTTGACGGGCTCTGCCCGTGCCGGTGAAGAGCCTGTGCTTCCTTTCCGGCAGTTTTTATGTTAGAAGTGCCGCAACCGCAGATTTTACAGTCACAATCGGCTAAAGGAAAGCACCATGAAAAAGAACATGAAGGCAGCCCTGCTCTCCGCATTCATTTTCCCGGGGCTCGGGCAGATCTACAAGGGGTGCAGAGTGAAAGGGTGTATTGTCATACTCCTGGCAAATATCATTCTGCTCGTTGCATTCGTGTTTGCCGTGAAGGGAGTCTACCAACTGGCCCTCTCCCCCGGCTTTTCCGGGACAGTGGACCCGGCGAATATGATGAAACGCCTGCTCAGCGAAACCCCTGCGTTCCATTGGCTTATTGCCATATTCTCGTGCATCTGGCTCTATGCCGTCGTTGACGCCCTGCTCGGTAATTGGAAAAACCGGTCCTCGTAAAAAGCAATGTCTCAAATCGCACCAGGAAAATGGCTGTAAGATTATTGATTTGACAAATATTGTCGTTTTATGGAATAAAGTTACATATATAATTAAGGCCCCGAAGATGGGGCCTTGTTTGTTCACGAAAAACGGAGTGCGGAAATGTTCCATTCGAAGGTGCTGGCTACCGGTTGCGGGGTCCCCGAAAGGGTTATCAAGAACAGTTTTTTTGACTATCTGGTTGAAGACGCAGACAACTGGATTTTTTCCCGCACCGGCATCCGGGAAAGGCGCTTTGTTGAGGATGGCCAGGCAACATCGGACCTGGCGACCGCCGCCGCACTCGATGCCCTGCAAAAAGGAAATATAGACCCCCTCCAGCTGGATTGCATCATCGTTTCCACGTCGACCCCGGACATGATCCTCCCCCCGACCGCCTGCATGGTCCAGAAAAATATCGGCGCCGCCAATGCCTTTGCCTTTGATATGAACGCCGTCTGCAGCGGATTCACCTATGCGGTCGATACGGCTGACAGCTTGATAAAAAGCGGGAAATATAAAAGAATCCTCGTCATAGGCGCAGATACCTATTCAAAAATCCTTGATTTTCAGGATAAGACAACATGCCCTCTGTTCGGGGACGGCGCCTCCGCGATTGTACTGGAAGCCACAACGGAACGGAAAGGGATTATCAGGACACTGATAAGAAGCGACGGCGGCGGCTGGGAGCTCATCCAGGTCCCGTCATCGGGCACGAGAAAGCCCGTTACGGCCGAGACCATAGCCTCGCGGGAAAACACCTTCAAGATGAACGGCAGGCAAGTCTACATTTTTGCCACCGACATCATCCCGAAAGTTGTTGAAGAAATAACCGCGGCGGCCGGATTAACGACGGGCGACCTGGACTTCATCATCCCCCACCAGGCAAATGTGCGCATCATTGACGTAATCTCGAAAAAGACCGGCATCCCTAAGGAAAAATTTCTGCTCAATCTGGACAGATACGGCAACACCGCCTCCGCTTCCGTCGGGCTGGTTCTTGACGAAAACCTGCGAAACGGCACAATAAATGACGGTCACCGGGTCTTGATCATTGGTTTTGGCGGCGGTCTCTCATGGGGCGGAATCATCATCCAGCTGTAAAACCCGGAAAAATTATTTATTGCTGTTATTTGCAACTGATTTGCACGGATACTCAGAGATAAAAACGAGAATTTCAGCCACGGACCCACACAGACACAAGCAGACAAACCAATTTGCCGTTCTAATGGATTTTGTCCTGATTTTGTCCGTGTGGGTCCGTGGCTTTCAATTTTTAGGGTCCGGCTCGTCGGTGTTCGTTTAACTGTTACTCGGCGCAGCAGGAAAGTCTGGTTACATCCCTGGTAAACCCCTGGGCGCACAGGCGCAGCCCCTCTCCCATAGAGGGATAGACGTGCAGCGAGTTCACCAGGTCCTCCACGGTAAGTCCGAACCTGATAGCCAAGGCAGCTTCGTTGATGATCTCGGCGCCCCTGTGGCAGGCGAGATGGACACCCAGCAGACGCCTGGTCCCTTTGTCGGCGATGATTTTTATGGCGCCCGCGGTGTGTCCCGTAACGTGGGCCTTGGGAATGGCGGAGACCGGCAGGGTGTTGGTGATCACGTCGTAACCCTTCTTTCTCGCGGAATCTTCACTATGGCCGACAAAACCGACCTCCGGATCGGTGAAGATGGTCATCGGCGTCGACAGGTGATCCAGCCTGCACTCGCAACCGGGGTTGACCATGTTGTCCGCCGCGACAATGCCCTCCCTGGCCCCCGCCGTAGCTATCATCATTCCGCCCGTCACATCCCCCGCCGCCCAGATGCCCGGCACCGTTGTCCGCATCAGCTCATCAACTCTGACGAACCCTCCGGCATCCACCTCCACACCGATCTTCTCCAGCCCTATTCCGGATGACGCCGGGGCCGTACCGACCGCCACAAGGAGTCTTTCAGCCGTAAGTTCCTCCCGGCAGCCGGCGATTTCCGCCGTAACCGCTACGCCGCTGCCCGCCCTGGCCATTCCGACAACGGAGGTATTGAGCCGGATGTCCATCCCTTCCTCGATCAGTGCCTTCTGGAGGGACAGGACAGGTTCTTCGTCAACGGCATGGAGGAGCCGCGGGCCGTGCTCCAGGACAGTTACCCTGGTTCCCATGCGGGTGAACATCTGTCCCAGTTCGAGGGCAATGACCCCTCCTCCGACAATCACCAGCGATTCTGGAAAAGTCTTCAGCAGCAAGGCCTGACGGCTCGTCAGATAGTCGATCTCGTGGAGGCCCGGCAGGTTCGGCACGCGGGGGAATCCGCCCGTGGCGATCAATATCTTGTCGCTGTGCAGGATCTCGCCACCGACTTCAATGGTGCCGGGAGCGATGAAACGGCCTGTACCCTTGACTACCTTCAGACCGGGAACTGCCTGGAGAACATCCAGGTATTTGCTGGTGCGCAGATGTTTTACGACCTCTTCCTTATGGGCCATGAGCCGGCCGAAATCAATTTCCTTTTCCTCCATGCCAAGGCCCACCTGTGCACCGAGACGCGCTTCGCGGCGAAACAGTGCGCAATGAATCAGCGTCTTGCTTGGTATGCATCCCCAGTTTATGCATGTCCCGCCGAGCACACTCTTTTCAATCATTACCACCTTCGCTCCAAGCGATTGCGCACGCAGAGCAGCGGCAAAAGCCGTTGAACCCGAACACAGGATGACGATATCATGATTACTGGCCATAAGAAGTTAACCCCAGTGGATAGTTTACTATACCTTGCCCTTGAGACAAATTCGTCTTTACAGCATTTCGCGCAATCGCTATAGTATTTTACTTCAGAGAACGACATTTCATGAAGAAATTGAGGCCCGCAGGCGGATCACACTATGGAATACATCAAAATCCTGAAAAAATCCCTCCTTTTTTCCGGGCTGGATGAGGAAAATCTGGGGGAAGTGGCAGCCATCGCCACGAAGAGGACTTTCAGCAGGGGCGAATCGCTTTTTACCGAAGGGGAGAAGGCTAACGGCTTTTATCTTCTCGCATCCGGCTCCGTCAAGATGTGCAAGATATCAGCCGACGGCAAGGAAAAGGTGCTTCACTTCGTTTATCCTTCGGAGACTTTCGCCGAGGCGGCTTTTTTCGGAGACGGCGCCTATCCGGCCGAGGCGAGGGCACTGGAAAAGGGCGAAGCTCTCTTCTTTCCGAAAGAGGCCTTCATGGGGCTCCTGGAGAGAAATCCGCGATTCTCACTGAATCTCATCGTTTCCCTTTCGCTCCTGCTGCGCCGCTTTGCCCGCCAGATCGAAGAACTTTCCTTTGCCGAGGTACCTTCCAGGCTGGCCACATACCTTCTCGAGCTCGCGGCCAAAAAATCAACCACCTTTCAGGGGAAGACTTACCTCGACCTGGAAATGAAAAAGGGGGAGCTCGCCTCGCACATCGGCACGGTGAGCGAAACCCTGTCGCGCACACTGAAAAAGCTGAAGGACGAAGGAATAATAGAAGTGGAAGGAAGCCGCGTCATCATCCACGACATTGACCGTCTGAAGAGGCTTGCAGGGAAACAGCCCTGAACGACCCATCCGTTTCGCCACCTGGCAACAACTCTTCCCTCCTGAAAATTTTGCCAATAGGGCACAATGTTATGGTACAATCAAAAAACCCAATACAACGGTATTACTGTGCTTTTCCCCAGAATAATCCAATTTCCGGCAAATGACGGTTTGATTTCCGTTCCCCGGAAAAGGCACTACAAATTAATTCCAACCAATTAAAACAGGGCGAAAAAGTATGAGAAAATTCGTGTCCGAAGCTCTGGAAGCAAACCTTGCCACTACAAGAAGCAGGAAAATTGAAATACCTTCGGAACACCAGTGGTTCGTTTCCCTCTCCCAATCCCATTTCGGCATTCACAAAAGAGCTGAAGAATTCATGATGGAATTCCATCACCCGTTTACCAACCAGGAACTGGTGGTGGACCTCCTGAGGAAAATCGCCCTCGACGACACATGGTTTTACATGTCCCTTCCGGAACATGAGGAAGCGCTTGCGGTTCTGGTAAACATCTTCCGCAATCTTCTCTACCTTCCCCTGCCCGACCAGCAGCAGGAACGTGCCATGCAGACGTTTCTGGAATTTGCCGAAACCCTGTACACGCAGAAAGATGCGGCTCCGGAAATGCTGAAGTCGGTCATCGCTATTCTCCGGGAAACACTCCCTCTCAGCAGGTATGTTCTGGTGCGCTTCTCCGGTTTCATGAAAGGAAGGATCCGGAAACTCTCCGAGGACCCCTCCTTCGGGGGGATAATCATCGACCTGATGCGCCGGTCTCTGGCGGAAAATCTCGATTTCTGGGAAATGAGCAGCGATGTGGAATACTGGCTCGACAGGAACAGACCGATATTTCACTCCGACATGAGCGGCATCGTCCCTCTCATCGGACGATCATTTTTCGCGGAGGCGAGGAAAGCGCTGCAACAGGCGGCAACATTGGAAGAACTCCAGCATGTGATGGACTTTTCCGCAATCGCCAACCGGTTTCGCGGCTGCCTGGACGAGCAGGAATCAGCCCTCGACCGGATCTATTACATCTTTTACCTTCTCAATCTGCCGGGGATGAGTCATCTGAAGGAGCATCTCCTTTGGGACCTGAACCGGATGCTCCGCATCGTCAAGAATGAATGCAGCGAACAGGAAATGCTCACTTTCATGGAACGGATATTCCAGCTCTTCGAGGCGCAGAAATCCGATCACATGAACACGCTGCTGGACTGCATACTTACCCTTGGCCGGGAAGTGATCGCCCAGGGAAACGCCATCATCATCGGCCACTTCATCGATAAAGTGATCGCATTCGGATTCGTCACGGGAAACGTCCATGGAATAAACATGGACTGGCAGGTCTGTGTCGATAAGAATCACGTCAAAAATATCCGTGTCTGGATGGAGCTGATCGAATGCGCGCCGCACAAGATGCTGAAACTGCTTTCCGCGCTTGTGGTAAATCTGAGGATCGGCGGCATCTTCATCTCCGACACCGACCTTTTTCAGCGGGATATCACGAAGCTGCTCAATTCCGACATAGCCCCTATCTACAAGTTGATTAAACAGCTCACCCGAATATTCCCCGTCTATTATAACGAAATCGGGGCGGAGGGTGAGTTGCGTGAAATTACCACGACCATGGACGAGGTGTCCATGCGCCAGGATCGGCTCATCCATTTTCTGCGTAAGCAGGTCCATACGGAAAGCAACAACACCCATATCGAACTTACCGCGAAAATCATCCGTTTCTGGTACGACGGCAACAAAAAGGCACTGAAGGATGCGCTGCCCAGAGACGTCTACCAGGCAATGCAGCACACCGGCAAATGGTTCGACCCGATGCACGAAATTGTCGTGCGACTGTGCGAAACTTACAGCTCGGAACCGGAGGAACTCTTTGACAGGGACGATCTTGATCTTTCCGGGAGCCTGGCCGGGTATGAGGAAGAGAACCGGATCCGGATCAGCAACCTGATAGCCCTCAACAGGCTTCTGAAGGCGAAATACACCCTCGATTACCGGAACATCATCCCTATCCTGAAACAGCACAACCTCTTTTCCGACGAGGAAACAGAACTCTTCGGAGAAATAATCCAGGGCAACGACCCCGAAAAGGCCCTGATAGAGGTCTACACCTTCATGGACCGGCTCAGGAAGATCATCCTGAACCCCGAGGTGTCGGAGGGATGGGAAAACATTTACTACAAGCGCCACATTGCAGCCGGCATCCCGTCCATGTACGGCAAGTATCACGAGTCGAAATTCGAGGCGCTCGGGCTTACCTTCCGCCTGGAAAACCTGGCCTCCATGCTCATGGACCAGATGATCAGCCAGATCAACATGAACTACATCACCGCCAAGTCCCTGCGCAGGATCGCGAGAATCCTCGAACTGTTCCGCCAGGGCCTCCTGCTGGACGGCGTCACCAACCAGGGATTCGACTCCAACCTGAAGATGTTCCAGTACAGCCTGACATCCGCCAGCTTTTCCCTGGACCAGTTTGTAAACCTGTTCCAGTTCATGGCGCAGGATATCCGGGCAATCATCAACGAATATTTTCTGCGGAACTTCGACGCCCCTCTGAAGACCGTAATCACCCAGGAAAAAAGGCTTCCGCGGAGCGCCCCGGCCGCTTCTCCGACGGACCAGCAGTTCATTCACAAATACTGCGAAAAATTTTACCGGGAGGTCCTCTCTTCAGCTTTTCTCATGCAGCAGCTGGATAATTTCGTATCCACCATCCTGAACACCCTGCATACCATGCTCGGCAACCTGACGCCCGAAGTGCTGCACAACGTCATGAGCTACGATCCCGACCTGGTCATCAGTCCCATATATCAGGATACACCCGAAATGGACAACCAGATATTCCTGGGAGCCAAGGCGTACTTCCTGAAGAAACTGTATGCCCACCACTTCCCTGTTCCGCCGGGGTTTGTCCTGACAACCGAGGTTTTCCGGCACCGAAACGCCATCGGGCTCCATTCCGAGATGAGGAGGGAGGTCCACGAGCGAATCCGCCAGGAAATCGCCAAGATGGAAGAACTTACCGGGAAAAAGCTGGGAGATCCCGTAAAACCGTTACTCTTTTCTGTCCGGTCCGGAACGGCGATCTCCATGCCGGGGGCCATGGATACCTTCCTAAACGTGGGTATGAACGATGATGTCGCCGAAGGATTGAGCCGGCAGCCGAACATGGGATGGACCGCATGGGACTGTTACAGGCGTTTTCTTCAGGGACTCGGTATGGCCCACGGAATCCCGAGGGATGAGTTCGACCGACGGATAAACCATTTCAAGGGCCTATATCAGGCGGCTCACAAGATCGAGTTCAGTCCTTCGCAGATGCGTGAGGTGACATACTCATACAAAGAGCTTCTCATCGAGCACGGCATCCAGGTGGAACAGGACCCATTCCTCCAGCTGATCCAGTCAATCCGGTCGGCGCTGGATTCATGGTACACCGACCGGGCCCACACCTACAGGAAGCACTTGCAGATCGCCGAAGAATGGGGCACGGCGGTCATCGTCCAGGAAATGGTGCTGGGAAACCTCAATATTGAGTCCGGTACGGGGGTTGTGTTTACCCACGACCCGCTGGAAGACAAACCGGGGGTCAACCTGTACGGGGATTTTACCTTGTTCAGCCAGGGAGAAGACGTAGTTGCCGGCCTGGTCCACACCCTTCCCATCTCCGAAAAACAGAGAATGGGCATGGCCGCAGGCAGCAGGATTTCCCTTGAGAAGGATTTTCCGGAAATCTACCAGGAGCTCCTGCGCCGGGCAAAAGAGCTGATCTACAAACTCGGATTCGGTCACCAGGAGATCGAATTCACCTTCGAGTCTCCGCAGAAGGAACGCTTCCATATCCTGCAGACCAGGGAGCACACGACCTCTCAGCCGGAAAAGATCTGTGTCTTCGCCGCCGACAGGAAATCCATGAACTTCCTCGGCAGCGGCATCGGCATCGGCGGCGGCGCCCTGAACGGCATCCTTGTCTTCACCATGGAAGATCTGATGGAATCCGC
>DATEVI010000043.1:0-4211 GCA_035281865.1 Geobacteraceae bacterium
AGCCCCCACAAGATAATCCGCTTCCTCCAGTTCGGACATTTCACCATACCCATATGTGCAACCCACCGTTATCACTCCGGCCGCCTTCCCGGCAGCCACATCGTTGATGCTGTCACCGACTATTACGGCATTAACCGGGGAAATCGCAAAATCCCGTAGCAGTTTGACAATGGGCTCAGGCGAGGGTTTTCGGTAGGGCATGGTATCTGCGCCCATGACGGCATCAAAAAAATCTGCTACTCCGAGGGTCGCAATTACCTGTAGACAAAGTGTAACGTTTTTATTGGAGATGACAGCAAGAAGGTATCCGGTATTGCGCAGTGATTTGAGGGTTTCCATTACGCCCGGATATAATGTCGTCTTGTCGACGATGTGAGATGAATTATAGGAAAGAAAAATGTCGAGTGCGTTTTCGATCTCGGCAGGATCAGCATCAGGCATGGCACGTTCCACAAGCTTCCTCGCACCTTGCCCGACAAGCTTCCTAACCTGTTGCCCGGAAAGCTTTTCTCTGCCCATTTCGGATAGCATATGATTCGTAGCATCAGTCAGGTCGGCAAGGGAATCGATAACGGTTCCGTCCAGATCAAGTATGACAAGTTGAATCGCATCCATAAAGACACTTTCTCCATACCTGAACAAAGGTGATCGCGAGTTGCCTGAATGGAAAAGGGCTAAATGCGGGAGTTGTCTTTAGCCCTTCATCCTGTGACCTTTGCCTGATCTATTCCCACTCAATGGTTGACGGCGGCTTCTGACTGATGTCATAAACCACTCGGTTAACTCCCTTAACTTCGTTGATAATTCTCGAAGATATATTACCCAGGATTTCGTAGGGAAGCTTCACCCAATCTGCGGTCATTCCGTCCAGGGAGTTCACGGCCCGCAGGGCAACCGTGTAATCGTACGTCCTTGCATCACCCATGACCCCCACAGTCCTGACCGGCAGGAGCACGGCAAAGGACTGCCAGATATCGCGGTAGAGACCCGCCTTTCTGATCTCTTCGAGAACTATTGCATCAGCCTCACGCAGTATTTCCAGCCTCTCCCCGCTGATTTCACCAATGCAGCGGATTGCCAGTCCCGGCCCGGGGAACGGTTGACGATGGATGACCTCGTCGGGCATCCCCAGTTCCTTGCCAAGCAGCCTCACTTCGTCCTTGAAGAGTTCGCGAACAGGCTCCAGCAGCTTGAGGTTCATCTTTTCCGGAAGACCGCCCACATTGTGGTGGCTTTTAATTACTGCGGAAGGCCCCTTGGTGGAAACGGATTCAATGACATCGGGGTACAGGGTTCCCTGTGCAAGATAGTCCACCTGCCCCATCTTGTGCGCTTCTTCCTCGAAAAGGTATATGAACTCGTTGCCTATGATTTTACGTTTCTGTTCGGGATCGGTTACACCGGCAAGCTTTTCCAGAAAGCGGTCGGCGGCATCCACATAATCCAGGTTAATCCTGAAGTGCCTGGTGAACAGGTTGACGACCTTTTCCGCCTCGTCTTTTCTGAGAAGACCGTTGTTGACAAAGATGCAATTGAGCTGGTCGCCGATAGCCTTGTGTATCAGGACCGCAACCACGGAAGAATCGACTCCCCCGGAAAGAGCGCAAATAACCTTGCCATTACCCACTTTCCTGCGGATGTCCTCAATTGCAGTTTCGATGAAATTTGCCATGGTCCAGACAGGCCGGCAGTCACAGACGGCAAAAAGAAAATTGCCCAACATTTCATCCCCTCTGGGGGTATGCACCACTTCGGGATGAAACTGAACACCAAAAAAGCCGCGTTTTTCGTCTTTCATTGCGGCTACAGGACAATGTTCCGTGTGCGAAATCCGCTGAAACCCATCCGGCATCACTTCTATCCTGTCACCATGGGACATCCAGATTTCGGCAGAGCCGTCGAAACCGGCAAAAAGATCTGCAACGTCGTCAAGAGCCATGACTGCTCGCCCATATTCGCGATTGTGTGATCTTTTCACCCTGCCGCCAAGCATGTGGGTCATCAGTTGCATGCCATAGCAGATACCGAGCACGGGGACCTCAAGCTCAAATATCCGTCCGTCGCAATGTGGCGCACCCTCATCATAAACACTGGCAGGCCCTCCGGAAAGGATTATGCCTTTTGGAGCGTATTCCCTGATCCTGTCAAGGGAAATATTGTATGGATGTATCTCACAATAAACACTCTGTTCCCGTATTCTACGGGCTATGAGCTGGGTAACCTGCGAACCGAAATCCAGAACTAATATCTTTTCCTGATGTATGTCGTTATTCATGCTCAGTTCTCTACCCGATAATTAGGGGCTTCCTTTGTAATGATAACATCGTGTACGTGTGACTCCTTCAGTCCGGCGCCGGTAATTTTTATGAAGCGACGTTTGGTCTGCAATTCCTTTATGGTTTGGCAGCCCGTGTACCCCATCCCGGCTTTAAGTCCACCCATGAGTTGATGGATTGTTGGAGAAAGTGCCCCACGCAACGGAACTCTTCCTTCTATTCCTTCCGGTACAAGTTTACCTGCATTTTCCACGTTATCCTGGAAATAACGGTCCTTGCTGCCGTCCTGCATTGCGCTTATGGAGCCCATTCCGCGATATGTTTTGTAGGCGCGGCCCTGGAAAAGCACGGTGTCTCCGGGAGATTCTTCTGTTCCGGCAAAAAGTGATCCTATCATCACCACATCGGCTCCTGCAGCAATAGCCTTGGTTATATCTCCGGAATACTTGACACCGCCATCGGCAACCAAAGGGACGCCATATTTCCGTGCGACCCTGGAGCATTCGCTTATGGCAGTTATCTGCGGGACACCAACCCCTGCTACAACTCGTGTGGTACAAATGGAACCGGGTCCTATTCCGACCTTGATCGCATCCACTCCTGCATTTATTAACGCTTCAGCGGCTTCCGGCGTAGCTATGTTTCCAGCCATAATGTCCATACCAGGGAATTTTTCTTTGATGGCTTTCACTGCATTAATTACCCTTAGAGAATGACCGTGCGCGGTATCTATGACAAGCAGGTCCACCCCGGCCTTGCATAAAGCATCAACCCTGGCTTCCATATCACCGGTCGGGCCTACTGCAGCGCCGACCCTGAGACGTCCAAGGCTATCCTTGCATGCGTTCGGGTACTTTCTTATCTTCTCAATATCCTTGATTGTTATAAGTCCCTTCAGATTTTTTTCATCATCGATGACAAGGAGTTTCTCAACTCTTGTATGTTTCAGATGTTCCTTGGCTTCCTCCAGGGTGGTTCCAACCGGAACGGTGACCAGATTACGTTTTGTCATCCGTGCAGAAATGGGAATGTCCAGATCGGTTTCGAATCGAAGATCACGATTTGTCAGTATGCCGACCAGCTTGCCGTCGCTCTTTATGATGGGAACCCCGGAAATGCGATACTGCTCCATTATCTCCAGCGCCTCACGGATTTTCTGATTCGGACGCATGGTGATGGGATCCACGATCATGCCCGACTCGCTTTTCTTCACCTTGTCCACTTCGAGTGCCTGAGTTTCAACGGGAAGATTTTTATGAATTATACCGATACCACCTTCCCGTGCCATGCATATGGCTGTACGGGACTCCGTTACGGTATCCATGGCAGCGCTGACAAGGGGTATGTTCAGTGGAATGTTACGTGAAATATAGGTGGAAAGATCAACTTCGGCAGGTAGAACTTCTGAATAGGCGGGCAAGAGAAGCACGTCATCAAATGTCAGGGCTTCACGGATACCTTCTTCTAACATCTCTAACTCCTTTAATTTCCTATAAGTAAACCACCGGCTCTGCCTGGGGATTCCCGAAGTCTGACCAATCCGGGACTATTTATTGTAGAGTGAGGTTATTGGAAACTCCTGGTTGCGGATGGAAATTTTCATTCCGGGCCAATGAAGGAGAACCGGGAAGCCAAGTTCTTCAGGCTCTTCCGGATCTCGGTAATTGCCGGAACCATCGATCAAGGAACCTCAAGAGTCCAGAAGTCCAAATGCTTTATGGTTTCGTTTCTAACCATTGAGAACCTCGCTTTGAGCTGCTCTACAGACTCTAAGCCTTCGGCTTTGCTGGATTTTACAACTCGCTAAAATATTAACTGAGCAGTATAGTACTTGAATGGTCCCCGGTCAAGCAAAAGTATGGCAGTACAACTACGATGGAAACGGCGAGCGGACAACGTTTGCATTTGCACCAATACCAGATTGCTAATTTAGAC
>DATEVI010000044.1:0-3595 GCA_035281865.1 Geobacteraceae bacterium
TTCCTGCACACATAACACGAACATTCGGAATCTATGGGCGATGGGTCTTCGGAATGGCAGGCATTCCTGATATTGATGCTCCCGAAGGAGGTGAACAGCATCCCGTTTCGTGCATTTCTGGTAGGCATGACACAATCGAACATGTCATATCCCCGGAAGACGCCCTCGATCAGGTCTTCCGGAGTGCCGATACCCATCACATATCGCGGCTTATCTTCGGGGAGGAGTGGCTCGCAGACCTCCATGACCCCGTGCATGACCCCCTTCTCCTCTCCAACGGAAAGCCCTCCGAGGGCATAGCCGTCAAAGCCGATTTCGCACAGCTCTCGGGCACTCTCCTCGCGGAGGTCGTCGAACCTTCCCCCCTGCACGATACCGAACAGGGCCTGGTCGTCGCG
Organism: Geobacteraceae bacterium; assembly: GCA_035281865.1. Lineage (GTDB taxonomy): Bacteria > Desulfobacterota > Desulfuromonadia > Geobacterales > Geobacteraceae > CAIWTU01. Next base: position 399 of record DATEVI010000044.1, read on the forward strand.
CCGCTTGACGTCCTTGCAGCGACGGGCCCATCTGGAAGTCATCTCCATGGATTTCCGGACATAGTCATAGTCGTTCGAGTTGGGAGGGCAATCGTCGAAACACATGATTATGTCCGCCCCCAATGCTTCCTGGACTGCTATGGAGACCTCCGGCGAAATGAAGTGATAGGAGCCGTCCAGATGGGACTGGAAGGTTACTCCCTCTTCCTTGATCTTGCGCAACTCCCCAAGGCTGAAAACCTGGAATCCGCCGCTGTCGGTAAGTATCGGCCCCCGCCAGTTCATGAATGAGTGCAGACCTCCCAGGCGTTTCACCAACTCATGACCGGGACGCATGTACAGATGGTAGGTGTTGGCAAGGATAATCTGCGTGCTGATTTCCTTTAACTCCTCCGGAGTCATCGCCTTCACAGTGGCCTGGGTCCCCACCGGCATGAATATCGGGGTTGATATACAGCCGTGCGGAGTTGTCAATGAGCCGAGACGCGCCCGGCTGGAACCGTCTTTTTTTATAACATTGAAATCAATAGCAGACACTGAATACCTTGTTAATTACCTGACTGCGGACCATCAGCGGCAGCCCGTGTTGGGACAGACTACCAGCTTTTAATCAACAGTGCCATATTTTTCAATGCAGTCAACCCCTGAGGCATAGAGGAACAACCCCGGCCACCGGTTACCTACTACAGGATCATCATGGCGTCCCCGTAGCTGAAAAAGCGGAAACGCTTGGCCACGGCCTCTTCATAGGCCCTCATAACGAAGTCCCTGCCGGCAAATGCGGCAACCAGCATGAGAAGGGTCGAGCACGGGAGGTGAAAATTCGTTATCAGTCCGTCAATCACCTTGAACGAATAGCCCGGACAGATGAATATGTCCGCCTCTCCTTCACCTGCCCTTACGGTACCGTCGGGTTCTGCCGCATGTTCCAACGCCCTTGTGGCCGTTGTGCCCAGGGCTATGACTCGCCCCTTGCCTCTTTTCCTGTCGTCAATGGCCGAAGCAGTCGCGTCCGGTATGGAAAAGTATTCCCGATGCATCCGGTGTTCACCCGGGTTTTCAACACGAACGGGCAGAAAGGTGCCGAGGCCGACATGGAGGGTCAAGGGGACGATGTCGACTCCCTTCCTCCGCAATTCGTCAAGCAGTTCAGCGGTGAAATGGAGTCCCGCCGTCGGCGCCGCAACTGCCCCTTTCACCCTGGCAAAGACCGTCTGGTAGCGCTCCCGGTCCTCATCAAAAGCAGGCCGCCTGATATATGGCGGCAAGGGAACGCTGCCCGTTTGCTCGAGCCACTCTTCAAAGCCCGCAGCGGGAGAGAATGAAACCGTCCAGTGGCCCGTATCGTCACGCCCTTCGATGCGAGCTGTCACCCCTCCAGGGAGTATCACGACGGAACCTGGACACGGCTTTTTGGAGCACTTCAGCAGGCATTCCCACACCTGAACTTCCTGAAGGAGCCTTTTTACAAGGAAGATTTCAACCCGGCCGCCGGTCTCTTTCACTCCAATCAGCCGGGCAGGAATGACCCTCGTGTCATTTATGACCAGGAGATCACCTTCACGGAACAGCCCGCTTATCGCGGGAAATGTGGTTTCACCGACAGTTCCGGTGGCTCTGTCGAGGATCATCAGACGGGAGGCGTCTCTCCGGTCCGCCGGCCTCTGGGCAATGAGCTCCGTCGGCAGTGAGTAATCAAAATCAGTCAACCGCATATAGTCGTCAGTACAACTTCTTCAGTGTGGTTCCGGGATAATAGTACGAGAGAATTTCGCGATAATTGAACCCGTCCTCAGCCCGCTTCTTAGCTCCCCACTGACAGAGCCCGACGCCGTGTCCATAGCCGCGTCCGGAAAAAATAGCATTTTCTCCGGAGATACGCACGTCAAAACTCGTACTCTTAATAACGCTGTAACCAACCAATTTCCGGAAGTCGACAGCGGCGAGATTCACTGAGCCGTGGTCAAAAACAATACTCAGGCTATCAATTCTGCCACTCTTATGCCTGGAAAGAGGGATGAACCCACGCAAACCTGTGACGTCATACCCGCCTTTCCTCAGAATCGATTCAAGTTTGTTGAGAGAGATGGTCAATGTCCATTCACTCGAAGGCGAAACGAGACAGTACTTGCAATCAACACCCCGAAGGTAAGGCATTCCGAAGGACCAGACGTTTTCGGCGGCCTCGGTATGCCCTCCGCAGCTTGAGTGAAAAAAGGCCTGTATGACCTTACCGTTATACAACAAGACCTCACCCGCAGTCTCTCTCACTGCCCGTACCGCGCGCAAATCCTCGAGGTCACATCCTGCATAAACCTGGTCAAGTACGGAAGATTCCAAATGATAAGGCATGTTTTTCCTGGCCTCTCTCTGAAAAACCGCATAGGACCGGGCTACGACCGCCTGTGCCTTTACCGCTTCCATTGACCACTGGGAAGAAATCTCGCAGTTTATGATCCCCGCAAGATAATCCTCCATCGCAAGCTCATTGATGACCACGAGGCCTTTTTCAACAGGCTGAATTTCAACCCCGTTACGATACCCTTTTCCATTGACCAGCACTACCTTGAGCTCACCACGAGAGGCGCCGGCAATGAGCCTCCGCACACTCATTCCGTTTACGGAAAGTCCATTACCGTATCTTTTGACCGTGGCTGGAGAAGGTATGTCCAACTTCCTTCCCTGGTCATCGGTAACCGCCAGACCGGTTCCCTCGATGCGAACAGACTCCACGCCTTTCAGCACCGCAATGCGGATGTTGTCGGATTGGGAAATGTTGGCGCTCGCGGAAAACGGGAAACAGAGAACAACAGACAGTATTATCAGTGATAACAATTTCAAGCGGCCCATTCATCCTTTCAAAAAACCCAGTGATGTAACCAGAAAAAAGAAAGTAAGTCAACGCTTTTGTAGCAGGACGTTTTTTGTCTCAAGGCTTCCAAAATGGGCATCCTGGAGTTCCATATGTTGCCCCATTACCTACAGCGCTTTTCAGGAACGAATGTCTCCGGTAAATGCTTTCGACAAGCTACCGGAAGCCTATTGCACCGTCTGACAACTTATCCGCGGCCTCGCACTGAACAAGGCTTTGCCGCAGGGCAAAAGAACAGAAACGACTTAAATGCGCAGAGAGCAGAAATGGCATGCTAATTGCGTTGTATCGAACGCTTAATTTAAATTGGTTATATACTGTGCCG
>DATEVI010000045.1:0-3234 GCA_035281865.1 Geobacteraceae bacterium
CAGGCTGGAGGCAAAGGGAAACACGGTGGTGGTCGTTGAACACGATGAAGAGACGATCCGCCGCGCCGAGCACCTGATCGACCTCGGCCCTGGAGGGGGGGTGAACGGCGGCCGGGTGGTGGCGGTGGGGACGCCGGCCGAAGTAATGGAATGCCCCGAATCGGTTACCGGCCGCTTCCTGGCCTCGCCGCTACGCCACCCGATTATGGAACGACGCCTTCCCGTGGCGGACGAGCCGGGCCTGGAGATCGTAGGCGCCTCCCTCCACAATCTGAAGAAATTGTCGGCCGTCATCCCCTGCGGTCGCCTGGTATGCGTCACCGGTGTCTCCGGAAGCGGCAAGAGCACCCTGGTGCGGGAAGTCCTCCACAAGAACCTGCGCCGCCTCCTGGCTGCAGGGGCGAGGCATGCCTCGCCTGGACAGTTCACCGGATGCACCCGAATCCGCGGGTGGGAAGTGTTTGGACGGGTGTTGGAAGTTGACCAGACCCCTATCGGCAAGACCCCCCGCTCCTGCCCCGCAACATACGTCGGCTTCTGGGACGCGATCCGCAAGCTTTTTGCCCAGACCCCGGAAGCGCGCATGCGGGGCTACACCCCTTCCCGCTTCTCCTTCAACGTCAAGGGGGGAAGATGCACCGAGTGCGAGGGACAGGGAATGAGGACCATCGGCATGAGCTTCCTCCCGGACGTGAAGGTGGTATGCGAGTCGTGCGGCGGGGCCCGCTTCACCCCGGAAACGCTGATGATTCGATTCAAGGGGAAAAGTATCGGAGAAGTGCTGGCAATGAATATTGATGAGGCGGCCGGATTCTTCGCCGCCCACCCCACCATACGGCGCCCCTTGATGCTCCTCAGCGAGGTTGGACTCGGTTATCTCACCCTCGGACAGCAGAGCCCGACACTCTCCGGCGGCGAGGCCCAGCGGATCAAGCTGGTTACGGAACTCGCCAAGGCGAAGGAGGTGACCGGGGAAGAGTTAAAGGACAGGGCGAGGAATGCCTTGAGGGCGAAGCAAGCCTCGCCCCTACATACGCTTTATTTGCTTGATGAGCCGACCATAGGTCTGCACATGGCCGATGTGGAAAAGCTGGTCCGTGTGCTGCATCGCCTGGTGGCGGCGGGTAACACAGTGGTCGTCATTGAGCACAATCTGGATATCATCGCCGAGGCGGACTGGATCATCGACCTGGGCCCCGAGGGGGGAGACGGCGGCGGCCGGGTCGTTGCAGCGGGGACGCCGGAACAGGTGGCGAAGTCCGGCAAGAAGTCGCATACGGGAAGAATACTCGCGGAATTCCTGAAAGATCGGGGAAGGGGGTAGGCAGCTTGCTTTGTAGCTCCCTTGCGGTATCGTAGAGACAGGACGCATGGAATCGGGTCCCGTTTTCTTTAACGGAGGATAAATATGGACAAGATAAAACTAGACAAGCCTGTGTTTCTTTACCCCATGCCGATGACCATCGTCGGAGCGATAGTGGACGGAAAGCCGAACTGGCTGGCCGTTGCCTGGGTAACGCCCGCCAACTATGATCCGCTCTATCTCGGCATCGCCCTGGGCAGGAACCACCGCACCAATCGAGGCATCCGCGAACACGGCGCGTTCAGCGTCAACATTCCCGGCACCGACCTCCTTGCGGTCACCGATTACATCGGCCTGCACTCGGGGTCCGAGGTCGACAAGTCGGAACTCTTTCCCGTCTTCACCGGCACCATCGAACATGCCCCCATGATCGCCGGCTGCCCCGTCACTTTCGAGTGCCGACTGGCGCAGACCGTCGAACTTCCCGCCGACGACTTCTTCATAGGTGACGTGGTCAGCGCCTGGAGCGAGGCGCGTTTTCTCACCGTCGGTGTCCCCGACGTCCAGAAAATCAAACCCTTCACCCTCACCATGCCCGACAACCGTTACTGGAGCGTCGGCCCTTGCGTGGGCAAGGCCTGGTTCGCTGGAAAGGAATTCAAAGCTTCGCAGTCGTGAAATTCATATTCGAGCTCGATTTAATTCCATCACGTCTTCAAGCAAAAGGGCAGCGAGCTCAGATCTATGCGATAAGTTTGACGATGAGCCCCTTAATGCTCAGTATCTTCGCTGCTATCTGAATTCGGCATCGTTGTCCCTGCATGACGAGATGGTACAATTCATCCACTTCCTTATCGATGATCGTAACGACGTCAAGAGGCCTCGATCCCATGTTGCCTGTCAGGGTATCGATTCGATACGCCATGGAGGTAGCCTTTTTCGCGAATTTTCCGATAAGTTCGCAAAAGGCGGAGAAATTTGCGACTGTCGGGTCCTTTTCCAGCTTCTCCCCGGCGTCAAAAAGCCTTTCCTTGAGGTCTGCCAGCATCTGCCTGTCGTTGTCCAGCAGTATTTCCTCCTGCCTGCCCAATTCACTGGAGAATATCGAAGAGTTATTATTCCGGGTGACAATACCCCGCCTGTCCTGTGATCTGATTGTCGATGGTTTTTCGGTTCTTATTTTCATAGATAACCCGTCCATGGATGAACAGTTGCATGTTCACAATTCGCAAATACTGATTAACGTTTCGTCAAATCCGCAAAAAACATTAGCACTTATGGCTACTCCATCCACCTTAACATGGATTACTGGTTTCCTCCACGCTTCAAAATAGGCTTGCAAATTTTTACCACAGACAACAGACTGGTATCTGTCGGATGAGTTCCAATCCGGATACCGGTTGGCTGAAGGCGCATGAGGGTTCTTCGTCCGGTTCAGGCCCGAAGGCAAATTGAGGAAACATCTCGTAAATATTACAGACCATGAAATTTGTGAAGGTGAGCAATGTCCACCGGCAAAGACCGTATGAACCGTGAAAAGAACACCATCAAGCGTATGATCGGCATTTACTGTCGAGGCCGGCACCATACCGATGGCGCCGTATGCACAGAATGCCGGCAATTGCTGGACTACGCCATGGAGCGTATTTACAGGTGCCCGTACGGGGGCGACAAACCGACCTGCGGCAAGTGCCCCATTCATTGTTACAAACCCGCGATGCGTGAACAGATCCGCCATGTGATGCGTTACGCCGGACCACGTATGATGATGTACCATCCTGTCCTGGCGATCCTGCATTTTCTTGATGGGATGAAAGAAGCGGGAAAACCCGAAAAGAAGCGGTAGGGCCTGTTTTACAAGGAGAAACAGACGGTCTTCAACAGTCCGGCAAGATATCGACCCGTGGCCGATTGAAAACGGTCAAAAAAAC
>DATEVI010000046.1:0-16365 GCA_035281865.1 Geobacteraceae bacterium
ATGCGAAGCGCGGTCTCGAGTGCTGCTTTTCCGTCTTCACCGCTGACAACCGGGGGTTTTCCCGTCTGGACGGATTCAAGAAAGGAGGAAATCTCCACCTGGAGCGCATCTTCCTGCTCCAGCACTTTTTCCTCGATCTTGACATTGGGAATGCCGGGAAACATTTCACCATCGCCTTTACGGAACACTGCCATCTTTTTGTTTTGAAAATCCAGAGTTATATAGGCGTCGGGCTGAAAAATGCGCATTCTCCGTTCACTCTTGAGACTGATTCGACTGGCTGTGACGTTTGCAACGCACCCGTTTTCAAACTCGATACGTGCATTGGCTATGTCTTCTTCCGCCGTGAAGACAGGGGCGCCTATCGAGCTTATGTGCCGTATCGGTGAACGGACAATATTCTGTATGATGTCGATATCATGTATCATCAGGTCAATGACCACGTTGACGTCAGTGCCACGGGGTTTAAACGGCGCAATCCGGATAGATTCAATGAAACGCGGTCCGTTAATGACGCCATCAAGGGCCATGATAACAGGATTAAATCTTTCGATGTGACCGACCTGCAATACGATGTGTTTTTCGCGTGCAATCCTTATCAACTCGTCTGCTTCTTCAACGGTACTTGTTATCGGTTTCTCAAGCAGGATATGTGCGCCGCTCTCAATAAAATCGCGCGCGACTTCAAAGTGACACATGGTAGGGACAGCTATGCTTACAGCATCAACCTTACCCAGTACCTCACGATAATCGGTATATCCCGCTGTTCCGAATTTATGTGCATACTCATCAGACTTTGTCTTGTCTAAGTCAACAACTGCAACAAGTTCAGCGTTAGGAAGAATGGAATACTTCTCCGCATGAAACTTACCAAGATACCCCACCCCTATGACAGCTACCCTTGTCTTTTTCAACGGCATATCCCTCTTTCCGATGACTCTACAAATTCCACAAAATGAGCTATTTCCGGCGACATGGGAATTTCATTTCTAATACGCTCGAGGGCTTCCTCAACGCGCAGGTTCGAACGCACTAGAATTTTATAGGCCTTCTTGATATCAGCAATGATTTCATCGGAAAACCCGCGCCGTTTCAGGCCCACCAGATTCAGCCCATGCAGGGTGGCTCGGTCGCCACTGGCCATGGTGTATGGCGGGACATCCTGGCCAACCATTGCCCCTCCCCCCACCATTACATGGGCACCGATTCTGACAAACTGGTGCGTCGCGGATAAACCTCCGAGTATTGCGTGATCTTCAACCGTAATATGACCGGCCAAAGTCGCTCCATTGGCCATGACGACATTGTTGCCGATATGGCAGTCGTGGGCGACATGGCAATAGGCCATGAACAGGTTGTTGTCTCCTATGGTGGTTTCCCCATCACCGGTTACCGTCCCCAGATGTATCGTCGCGAACTCACGAATTATATTTCTGTTTCCTATCCTTAGATAAGTTTGTTCACCTTTATACTTCAAGTCCTGCGGAATCGCCCCTACAGAGCTGAGATGGAATATGTGGTTTTCTTCACCGATTTCAGTCCATCCCTGAATTACCGCACTTGGACCAATCCTTGTGCCTCGTCCGATTTTTACGTTTTCACCTATGACAGCGTGGGGTCCCACTTCGACGTCGACGTCAATCTCTGCTCCTGGGTACACTATGGCGGAAGGATGTATCATCAAAAAACTCCAGTCATTCAATCTTCATTTGTCGGCAAAAGTCGCCTTCAAATCGGCATCCGCAACGAGCTTGTCGTCCACATAAGCCTTTCCGTTAAAACCCCAGATACCGCGTCGGTTCATAGTTGATTCCATTTCCAGCCTCAAAAGGTCTCCGGGGACAACCGGCTTTCTGAAACGGGCATTGTCAATCGACATGAAATAACAAACTTTCTTGCGAATCTCATCATCGGATGAAAGGTAGGCAAGTATGCCGGCCACCTGTGCCATTGCCTCCACGATCAGCACTCCGGGCATGACCGGATGGCCCGGAAAATGTCCCTGGAAAAAGGGCTCATTGATGGTGACATTTTTGATGCCGACAATTCTTTTGCCCGGTTCCATTTCGACTACCCTGTCGACCATGAGAAAGGGATATCGATGGGGAAGGATGTTCATTATTTCATTTATGTTCAGCATCCTTTGCTCCTTCCAGCAAATACATTAAATTGCATTATTTTTTCGCGGCTTCCAGCTTCGTCTCCAGCTCTTGTATTCTTTTCTCTAAAGCATTTATCGTCTTGCGCATGTCCGGCAATTTGGAAAACACCGAAGCCGATTTAAGCCATTCCTTATGGGGAAAGGCCGGGTATCCGCTGAAAATCTGACCGGCTGTTATACTGTTGTGAACGCCGGACTTTGCGCCAACCATAACGTTGTCTCCGATATCGAGGTGTCCAACAATCCCAACCTGACCCCCAATCGTAACATGCTCGCCAAGTTTTGTGCTACCCGAAATGCCTGTCTGGGACACAATGATACAGTTTTCTCCGATTATGCAGTTGTGAGCAATCTGGACCAGGTTATCGATTTTCGTTCCGCGACGTATCAGGGTAACCCCCAGAGCCGCTCTGTCAATGGTGGTATTGGCTCCAATCTCTACATCGTCCTCAACGACGACAATTCCAATCTGGGGAATCTTCTGATACGCCTTACCATCGGGAGCGTAGCCAACACCGTCACTACCTATGACAACACCACTGTGTACGATTACACGGTTGCCAATGCGACATCCCTCCCGAACCGTTACATTGGCATGCACTGTTGTGTCGTCTCCTATTTCGACTCCTTCATAGAGCACAGCCCCGGGATAAAGAACGACACGGCTGCCGATTTTTACGCCATCGGCGACATAAGCCCCGGGATAAATCGTTATATCATTACCCATGACGACGTTCTTACCGATCATGGCGCCGTCCATTACTCCCTTAGGGACGACCGGCTGGACATGAAAAACGGTAAGAAGTTTTGCAAACGCAAGATATGGATTCTTCACTTCAATCACGTTTTTCCCATAACGTTCAGCTCCGGGAGACAATACAACAGCCGTGGCCTTAGTAGTTTCGACCTTTGTTGCATACTTCGGATTCGCCAGAAAAGTAATCTGCCCTTCCGTCGCCTCATCCAGGGTACCGAGGCTGCGTACTACGGCATTTTCATCCCCTATTACACGCCCGCCAAGAAAGCTTGCCAACTCCTTGAGATTTTTTTCCACGCCCTGTCTCCCTTTATTTGTTTGAAGTATCGTATGCTTTCAGAATTGTGTCGGTCAAATCCGCTTTTTCATCCGCAAATAACATGCTTTCGTTTCTTATGAATATGATGGTGTAGTCGCTCTTTCGACCAAAATCCTGCACGACCTTCTCTATGTCGCCCAGAATTCGCTTGGTAAGCTCCTCATCCTTCGCCTGCAATTCTTCCTGTGCATCCTTGGTCAATCTCTGGAATTCCTTCAGGTTCTGCTGATAATCCTTTTCCTTATCTCCCTTGGCCTTTTCAGACAAATACGACCCCTGTTTCTCAAGCGAATCTTTCAGCTTCTTCAGTTCTTCCTGTTTTCTGTTTATTTCATCTTGGTATTTCTTCACCTTTTCCGAGAGCTGAATCTTCGCAGTTTTTCCCGCATTGGAAAGGTTCAGCACTTTCTGAAGGTCTACATAACCTATTTTTGCGCCATCAGCAGCAAACGCTCCCCCTGAAAGAACCACAAAACAGGCAAGAAAAAACGTGGACATTAATAACCTTTTCATTACCTTCTCCTTTTTACCGAATAATTGGAATCAGAAAAAACCACCTATGGAAAATTCAAGTTTTCCGCTCGAGCTGTCGATACCCGGTCTTGGATTTACCGGGATACCGTATTCAAGGCGCAACGGCCCCATCGGCGAATACCATCGCAAACCAGCCCCGTAACTGCTTTGCATCTTGGAGAAAAGATTCTGGCCTGGAGCATACGAATTTCCGGAATCAAAAAAGAACAAGCCTTTGATTCCTGCTTCCTTGATTATGGGAAAAACATACTCGACATTAAATACCGCTTCCTTGTTTCCGCCCACATACGCAATCCCGCTCGAAGTGTTAACCGTCGGACTTACAGTTCGCGAATCATAACCGCGTATGGTATTTATCCCGCCGAGATAAAATGTCTCGTCGATGGGGATGTCTCTCCCAATTCTCTGAATATAACCCAACGTACCTCGAAGAGAAAAAACAGTATTCCATCTGAACGGGAAAAAAATCGTCGATTGACCGATATAACGAACGTAGCGGATGTTGCCGCCCGGACCGGCATATTCAACCGATGCCGTACTGGACGTTCCCCTGCTGGGGTCGAGCCGGTAATCGGTCGTATTCAAGTTGAGGCTGGCATAAATGGAACTGATCGTTCCGCTCGTTGTGGTTATCAATTGAGGATCGGCAATCAGTGCCTGAGAGAGGTCAAAAATGTCCTTGCTCTCCCACTTGTACAACCAGAAGGTGCTCAGTTCATCGGTGAGCGGGTAGCCTGCCTTGATATCGGCACCAGTAACCCTCTGAGTAAAATCGATATAATCTCTTTCCGTCCGATAAACGTCCCCTCCCAGTGTCCACTTCGTGTCAAGGAAATACGGATCCGTCAATCCGAGGGTGTAAGTTTGCGACTTACCCCCTAATGATCCGGAAAGTATTCCCTTCAACCCCAAGCCGAGGAAGTTATCCTGTTGAATCGATGCCTGGCCTATGATCCCGTCGACTGAGCTGTAACCGCCGCCGATACTGAACTTTCCGGTCGATTTTTCCTTGACCTCCGCATTCAGATCCAGCTTGTTGTCCGCGCTCCCCTTGGCAGTAGAAATGTTTACTTCCTCAAAAAAGCCAAGATTATTGAGGTTCTGCTTTGTCCTTTTCAGCGCGCCGCTGCTATACAGATCACCTTCGGCAAGCTTGAATTCCCTGCGAACTACTTTGTCGCGTGTTTTGGCATTGCCGCTTATGTTTATTTTTTCTATGTATACCTTGTCACCCTTTTCAAAATCAAAGGTGATATCTATGGTCTTCGTATCGGGATTGATTTTTGAGAGCGGATTCACGTTGGCAAACGCATATCCCTTATCGGTGTATAGGTCCGTCAGGGTGAACACATCCTCACGCAGAACAGCACGACTGAATATGTTCCCTTTGACCAGCTTTATCTTTTTCCCGAGTTCTTCCTTGCTTTGCAGAAGGTCACCCTTGAAATCAACGTCACCCACCTTGTATTCGTCACCCTCAGTTATTGCGATTGTAACGACCAGACCGCTCTTATCATCCAGAAGCTTTACCTGAGGTTCCCCCACCTTGACGTTGATATAGCCCTTGTTGTAGTAAAGATCGGCTATTATGTTCACATCATTTTTCAGCACATCTTCCTTGTAGGCACCGGCACCGGTTATCCAGGAAAGAAACCATTTCTCTTTTGTTTGCATTGCCTTCCGGAGCTTCCTCGCTGAAAAAGCCTTGTTGCCTTCAAACGTTATGGTCTTGATAAGGACCTTCTTCCCTTCGGTAATATTGAAGACAAGCCTCAGCTCGTTCTTGCCACGTTTTTCGGTGTTTGCAGTAACAGTGGCGAGGTAGTACCCTTCGTCCGTATAGAGTTTTCTGACCTTTTTTTCACTGTTTGTCAGTGCCTTGGCGGAAAATATGCTGTTCGTTTTCAATTCTATTGCTTCGCGAATCTTTTCGGTGGCAATTTCCTTGTTGCCGATGATCCTGATCTCACGGACAATCGGCCGTTCGACCACGTTGTAAACCAGAACAACACCTTTGTCGCTCTTTTTCGACTCTGCCTTGACGTCCTCGAAAAAACCAAGTTTATATATTTCCTTGATGTCCTGGTTCACTTTATCACGGGAAAGTGACTCTCCCGACTTGCTTTTAACCACCGCCATTATGGCGGCCGCATCGATATTCCTGTTTCCACTAATAACGACTTCGGCAATCCGTTCGTCGACGGCAAAGGCCGCCATGCTGAACAGAAGAACCAGCAACATGAAAAATAGCGTTTTTCTTATATGAAACAAGCGCCCTCCATCAAAGCAGACATAAAGTATTGTTCAATAAATAGATGAGACGTTTCTACTGTATGTTACCGTCAACAAGCCTGATAATTTTCCCCATTCTTGAAGCCAGATTCTCATTATGGGTTACGATGACGAGGGTAATTCCCTTTTTTTCATGTATTTCGGAAAGAAGAGAGTGCACCTCTTCACTTGTCCTCGTATCGAGGTTACCGGTCGGTTCGTCCGCCAGAAGCAAGGGGGGAGACTGAATCAGAGCTCGTGCGATGGCGACCCGCTGCTGTTCTCCACCTGACAGTTCACCCGGTTTGTGCGAGAGCCTGTGCCCGAGTCCGACATCCGTGAGCAGTTCCACCGCCAGTGCCTCGGCTTCTCCCCTGTTCATGCCGCTTATGATAGCCGGCATCATGGCGTTCTCCAGTGCGGAGAATTCCGGCAGCAAATGATGGAACTGAAAAACAAAACCTACAGAATGATTCCTGAAAGAAGCAAGCGATGCATCACTGAGCTGGAATATGTCCTTCCCTTTGAAAAGAATCTCGCCGGTTGTGGGCCTGTCCAATGCCCCCATGATGTGCAACAGGGTGCTCTTTCCCGCCCCTGACGCACCGACCAGCGCTATTGTCTCACCAGGTTCGACCGCAAGGTTGATACCCTTTAGCACATCGACGCGGCTGGCTCCGGAACCGAATGACTTGCGAAGTTCCTTAACTTCCAGCAGATTATTCATAACGCAGCGCCTCGACTGGGGGCAGCCGGGAACCCTGCCATGACGGATAAAGCGTAGCTACGAAGGATATCAGAATGGCAGTTACGGAGATGATGAGCACATCTGAAGGGACAACCTGGGAAGGGAAGCGGTTAAGATAGTAAATATCCTTGCTGAAAAGCTCGAAGCCGGTCACGTTCTGGACAAAATTGACTATCGACTCCATATTGAGTGCAATTACGAGGCCCCCGATGAGCCCGATAATGGTTCCTGCCGTTCCTATGATAAGTCCCTCAAGGACAAAGATCTTCATTATGCTTGCGCTGGTCGCACCCAGAGATTTCAATATTGCAATATCCTTGGTTTTTTCCATCACCACCATAAAAAGTGTTGAAGCAATACCGAAGGCGGCCACCAGTACTATCAGAGTAAGAATGATGAACATAACCACCTTTTCGGTTTTCAGGGCGAAAAGTATATTCTTGTTCATCTGCATCCAGTCACGGGCAATATATGGCGGTCCGAGGCCTTGGTTGATTTTCCCGGCAATTTCACCCGCCTTATACACATTATTCACCTTGAGCTGTATTCCCGTTACGGCATCGCCCATGGAAAGAAAAGCCTGCGCCTCCTGCAAACCGGTGTAGGCAAGAGTGGCGTCGTATTCGTACATTCCTGTATTGAAAATTCCGGCAACGCGGAACTGTTTAGTTTTAGGAATCATACCGAAGGGGGTTATGTTTCCCATGGGAGAGACAATGTTTACCGCGTCACCAAGGTACAGGTTCAAGTTTTTCGCCAGCTCCTGGCCGATAATTACTCCGGGCAGAGCCGGTCCTTTGCCATCCGGCGGCAAAATCTGTTTTTCCAGATTTGACATTCTCCCCTGAACGATCGATCTGTAAAGATTGGTGACCCGGATGTCGGTCTTTGTATCGATGCCTCTCAGCACGACTCCCGAAACGCTGGACCCGGTGGAAAGCATTACCTGACTGTATATGAAGGGAGTAGCCGCTACGACTCCGGAAAAGCCTTTCAGTTTTTCCATGAGTTGCCCGTAATCTCCCATCTCGTTGCCGCTTTTCAGAACTACAACATGCGCATTCGTTCCCAGGATTTTGTCCTTGAGATCCTCCTCAAACCCCGTCATGACGGAAAGGACAACAATGAGGGCGGTTACCCCGAGGGCAACTCCGGCTATGGAAATAAAGGTGATTATGGAAACAAAGGTCGATTTCCCCTTTGCCTTCAGATAACGCAGGCCGATAAACAGTTCATATGGCATTATTTTGTTTCTCTCCTTAACTGCGGGAAGAGAATGACATCACGTATAGACGGCGAATCCGTCAAAAGCATTATCAGACGGTCAATCCCGATACCTTCCCCGGCGGTTGGAGGCATTCCGTATTCCAACGCCCGGATATAATCTTCATCCATATAATGGGCCTCTTCATCCCCCTTCTCTTTTGCCGCCACCTGCAGAAGGAAGCGTTCCTTCTGGTCAACAGGATCGTTCAGCTCGGAAAAGGCATTTGCCATTTCACGACCGGAAATGAACAACTCGAACCGGTCGACGACGTCCGGATCCTTGTCGCTCCTACGGGACAGTGGAGACACTTCGGTGGGATAGGATGTAATGAAGGTCGGCTGAATTAGTTTTTCCTCCGCTACTTCTTCGAAGATTTCTACAACAAGCTTTCCGTAGCCGATATCTTCCGGCAGTTCCAGACCTAGCTTACGGGCATAGGCATAGGCAAGGTCACGATCATCCAGAGATTTCTCATCTATATCGCCGTATTCCAGAATGGCTTCCCTCACCGTGAACCTCTTCCAGGGGCGCTCGAAACTTATATCTATACCCTGGTAGGAAAATTCCAGCGAGCTGAACAGTTCCCGGACAACATGGCACAGGAGTTCTTCCGTGAAATCCATGAGATCCTCGTAGGTAGCATAGGACTGATAGAACTCCATCATCGTGAATTCAGGATTATGACGAACGGAGATGCCCTCGTTCCGGAAATTCCTGTTTATTTCGAATACTCTTTCAAAGCCGCCAACCACAAGTCTTTTCAGGTAAAGTTCCGGGGCGATCCGCAAATAAAGTTGCATCTCCAGCGCATTATGATGGGTCACAAACGGGCGCGCAGTCGCCCCACCCGGTATGGGCTGCATCATTGGAGTCTCGACCTCTAGAAAATCCCGCGACATCATGAATTCGCGGATGAGGTTGATGATGCGCGCACGCTTGAGAAAAACTTCCTTTACTTCCGGATTCACAATGAGGTCTACATAGCGTTGCCGGTATCTGGTTTCTACGTCGGTCAGGCCGTGAAATTTCTCCGGCAACGGCAGCAATGACTTGGTGAGAAGCCTAATGTCCTTTACGTGAAGGGACAGTTCTCCCGTCTTGGTTCTGAACGGGTGCCCTTTGGCTCCGATTACATCGCCAATATCAAAGGTTTCAAAACTGGCAAAGGCTTCATCACCTATGGCATCCCGCTTTACATAAAGCTGAAGTCGGCCCTTGCGGTCCTGTAACTGTATGAAAGCTGCCTTGCCGAAGGATCTACGGGCGATGATACGACCGGCAACAACGAAATTTTCCGGGTCGTCGGGGATTTCCTCTACGTTTCCGTAACCTGCAATTACATCAGCCGACGTGTGAGTCGGTTTGAAATCGTTCGGATACGGGTTTATTCCGTGTTCCCACAATGCGTCGACCTTTTTTCTTCGCTGCAACAAAAGTTCGCTTATCTCTTCCAAAACATTAAACCTGCCTTTCACAATAAACCGGAGTAGGACCGTTTTTACAAACTGGCAAAATACCCCATTTCATTTGATTAATCAAGCAAAAAGGCCGTCCCGTCGGAGTGTGCGGGGAAGGTTGCGCAATAGAACCAATGAGAAAAATCGCTGGCTTCGTCGGCTCGTGACGGAGGACGTGGAGATGTTGATTCCCATGTGTTGCTGATCAGTGTCCGGGCCAATAATCCGAAAGACAGGGTGCCGGATTCTTTCGGCATTATCCCCTTGAATGGCGCGTGCCCAAAGAACTCACCACGGCGGTAACACGCGGCGTCTCCGGCCGGGAAAAACTGGTCCGAGAGATTTCTGAAGGTGAATGTAAGCGAACTGACGGAACCACCGGACAGAACCTCATTTTCAATGGGGAACGTGAATTCGCAAACCTTTGCAAACGGCTTCGTCAGGGCTCGAGGCGTAACATTATGACTCCCGGCATCTGATATTTTTGCCGGCACGACCATAACGGAGCAGTTTTTTCCTGGATAGGGAAATACAGCCCGCATTATCACTTCGACACGACCGTCTTCGCTCAACCGGAAGTCATATGCAGGCTTCCAGTTCTGTTCGGCCGTCAGATATGAAATATGTGCACGTCCCCTGTTTGCTGAAAACCATACTCTGCAGAAATAGCCTTCCGACACGTTCGCCCCCAGCATGGAGGACATCCTGGAATCCAGCAATGAAATTTCTTTTTCGGTCTTTCTGCGAATGACGTATACAGACTCCAATTGGCCAATGGCAAATTCGGTACCTCGGCGAATATTTGTCACCGGTTCAGGATTGTTTTTGGTTTTCCTCGGAGCACGTGAGCTTTGAGATTTAGCCGCCGCCTTGAATATGTCCTCTCTTGTCTCAAGAGCCCGCAGCTCGGCCACAAGCCGCTTTTTCCGTTCCGCGAGAGCGATCATCTCTTTCGCCACCTTTGGATTCGTTTTTGTCCGAAGTATCTCCACCCGCTCTATCTCCACTCCACCCAATGGTTTTATGCGCAGTGAATCAGATAGAGCGCCTTTCGGCAGGTGGATCTCGGAATATCCGTTGCCGTAAGCGGTTTCATAGCCCACTTTCGCGCCGTCAAGGTAATAAGTGACGGATTTTTCAGCGGCCATACCCGGACCGGCAGCACAGAACATGAACAGGAAAACGAAAAACAAGGCTCTCATTGCCCCTCCACAGAATATTTCAGGTCATGTACAAAAAGGCCGCTCCTCAGCTTCGGCTCGAACCAAGTCGATTTTGGAGGCATGATCTTCCCGCCATCGGCTAGATCCATCAGTTCGTTTATGGATGTTCGGTAAAGTGAAAAAGCAACCCGGTATTTACCGCTGTCGACCAGCCTCTCCAACTCTTGAACACCCCTGATGCCTCCTACAAACTGTATTCTCTGATCCGTCCTGGGGTTGCGAATACCCAGAACAGGGCTTAACAGGTTGTCCTGAAGAACGGACACGTCCAACCGGGAAACAGCATCATTTTCATTGAACGATGCATGCTTCGGTGCAAGCTGGTACCATTTGCCCTCCAGGTACATACCTATCTGATGCTGTCGGGTGGGAGCATAACTAGTGCCGGCCGGCATCATGGAAAATTTTTCCGCAATTCTTGTCATGAATTCGGCTATTGTCAGGTCATTCAGGTCCTTTACGACGCGATTGTAAGGCATGATGTTCAGTTCACTGTCCGGAAATATGACGGTCAGAAAATAATTGTATTCTTCCCGGCCGGTATGGTTTGGATTTCCCGCCTTCCTCATTTCCCGGACACGGCTTGCCGCCGCGCTCCTGTGATGTCCGTCCGCCACGTACAATGTGCCGATGCCGGCAAACAGGGATGTCAGACGGTCAATTTTCTCTCTTTCGGCCACCACCCATACGGTGTGGGTTACTTCATCATCAGTAGTGAAATCGTATTCGGGTTCGCTTCTTGTAATCTCGGCGATAATTCCGTTAATGTACGGGTCGCTCTTGTATGTGTAAAATACCGGTTCGTCGTTTGCGTTCAAGTAATCTACATGTTTTACCCTGTCCTCTTCCTTGTCCGGGCGCGTGAGCTCATGCTTTTTTATAACCCCGCTCTGGTAATCGTCTACGCTCGCACAGGCAACAAGACCAGTCTGGATGATGGAGCCCATTTTCTGTCTGTAAACGTAGTAGCATTCCGTCGCGTCCTGCATCAGCAAGCCTTCTGCTACGAATCGTTTCAGGTTTTCCTTCCCCTTTTCATAGACCGGTTCGGAATAACAATCCACATCGTTGGACAATTCGATTTCGGGCCGCGAAATGTGAAGGAAGGAATAGGTATTTCCTTTCACCATCTCCCGTGCCTCGGCTACACTCATCACGTCATATGGTAACGCCGCGACCTTTCCGGCAAGTTCTTTCCGGGGTCTTAACGACTTGAACGGTTTAATAAAAGCCATAAACAAAAACCTCTCTGCAAAAAATTTTGAATGTTAAAATTTGTTTTTTTGGAAATAATCGTGGAATGTTTGACGGACGGCTCAGAAATATCGTCTACCGCCCATGAATCTCTTGGAAAAACGATTGTCGTTCAGGGAAGATATTTTGATGTCCTCACCCCTTTTCGGAGCATGGACAAATCGACCGTCACCCACATAGATTCCCACATGGTTAATCCGGTTTTCAGAGTTCGCGAAGAAAACCAGATCACCGTCAGTCAGTTCGTTTCTGGCGATTTCCTGGCCGATTTTGAACTGTTCAGCAGATGTGCGCGGTATATTGACACCGCAAAGGTTGTATACGGCCCTCGCGAAACCGCTGCAATCCATGCCGTCTACGACCGTGTTGCCTCCCCACCGGTAAGGAATACCGACAAATCTCTCGGCCGTTCTGGCCGCGATGCTCCCCATGTCGCTCTCCCTTTTTGTTTTCACTACCGGCCCAGGCCTGTCCGTATGCTGGGGCAACGGCTCCTTTGCGGCAAACTGGGGCGCGGCAATGAAATAAGAACCGATGACTCGTTCCGAAACGAGCCTCTTCGCGGTTTTCCGGGCTTCGTCGCGACGGGGAAAATCTCCGAATCTCACAGCATAAAGTCCATTCTCTCTCTTGAAATAGAAAGCTTCTATCCCCTTGTCCTGAAGTCTTGCAGTCAACCGCTCGGCATTACGTACCTCCGAGAATGCTCCCACCTGTATAGAAAAGCCAATACGCGAGATGCCGGCTGACGGGGCTGCATGGCCGCATGCCGTGATGATCGCGAACGTAAATGCCACAGCGAAAAGTATCCTCAACAACATCAATCCGTGCCCTCCCTGTCTCCCCTTCGCACTCCCATAAGATAGGCCACGATGAATTCATCCAGATCACCATCAAGAACTGCATCGGGATTCCCGCTCTCAACTCCGGTGCGCAGATCTTTCACCATCCTGTAGGGATGGAGAACATAGGATCGAATCTGGCTTCCCCAGCCGATCTCCTTCTTTTCTCCTCCCAGCTCGGTTGCCCTTGCAGCCCGTTCCTCGAGTTCACGCTCATATAGTTTAGCCCGCAATATTTTCATGGCGGTGGCTTTGTTCATGTGCTGACTGCGCTCGTTCTGGCATGCCGATACGATCCCTGTCGGGATATGAGTAATCCGCACCGCTGAATCGGTAACGTTGACATGTTGGCCGCCCGCGCCACCAGAACGGTATGTGTCTATACGGAGGTCAGAATCAGAAATTTTCACCTCGATGTCGTCTTCTATTTCGGGAAATACGAACACTGAAGCGAAAGAAGTGTGTCGGCGGGCGTTACTGTCGAAGGGGGAAATGCGAACCAGTCTGTGTATCCCGGCCTCCGCCTTGAGGTAACCGCAGCTGTATTCGCCGTTTACCGTAAAAGTGACGCCTTTCACACCTGCCTCGTCACCCGGCTGAAGGTCGGTGATCTCCGTTTGCCAACCCTTGCGCTCGCAATAGCGCAGGTACATCCTGAGAAGCATCTCGGCCCAATCCTGGGCTTCAGTCCCTCCGGCCCCGGCTGTTATGGTAAAAAAGCAGTTATTTCTGTCATGGGGACCGGAAAGCATTTTCTGGAATTCAAGGCGACTTACCCCGGTTTCCAGCTCGTCATTCAATATCTTCACCTCATCGAGGGTAGCCTCATCTTCCGCTTCGGCCCCCAATTCGATAAGAACCTTGATGTCCTCCGTCTGTCGATTCAGCCTGTCCCAGGCGTCAAGTGTCTTTTCAAGAGATGTCCTCTCTTTAAGGAGCTTTTGCGCCTCTTCACCTGCATCCCAGAATCCCGGCAAAGCTATTCGTGCCTCCAGTTCCTGGATATCCTCCCGCTTCCTGTCTACGTCAAAGAGACCCCCGTAATTTGGCTATTCGATCTTCCAGGGATCCGATTCTGGCTATTTCTTCTCTAAACATGCATCATTCCTCTCTTAGAGCGTTTTTTTCGTACGAAAGCCGTTATGACAATAAGTGCAGATAGAAGCAGGCAGACTTTCGCGAACACATCGCCGAAACGACTGTACAGTGTATTCTTGGTTCCAAGGATAACTTCGCCATTCACAAAAGCCTCCTGGAATAATTCCGTCTGTTTTTTTATCCGCCCTTCACTGTCTATTATGGCGGATATGCCGGTATTGGCCGCCCGGACCAGCGGAACTCTGTTTTCCACTGCTCGAAAAACGGTCATGGACAGGTGCTGATAGGGAGCGGATGACCTGCCGTACCAGGCATCATTGGTGATGTTCACGAGCATACGACTCCCTGACTGCACGTAACTTCGCGATAATTCGGGGAATATGCCCTCAAAACAGACCAGGACACCGATCTTGCCATTGCCTATAGACAGTGGCACTGTCCCAGCACCTGGAGAAAAATCTCCAACCCCTACTACCAGCTTATGCACGAAGGGAAGCAGTTTGGCAAGAGGCACATACTCGCCGAAGGGAACCAGATGAACTTTGTCGCTTCTCCCGGCGATGCCCGACTGTGGGGAAATCAGGAATGCGCTGTTCCGGTATTTGATAACCCCGCCTTCGTTATCGTAAGCCGGACTCCCCACGACCAAATGGGCGTTAACCATTGTTGCAAGCCCTTTGATCCGCGACGAGTAGCTTTCTCCATCCTGCAAATAGAAAGGAGCCGCGCTTTCAGGCCAAACAACGAGGTCGACTCCCGGCGCGCCCGCCAGTCGGGTCAGCCTTTCGTAGATGGCCACCGTTGTCTCCTGGTAAGCCGGGTCCCATTTGACAGACTGATCTATATTCCCCTGTACGAGGGCCACCCGTATGGGCGTTCCGGTTTCGGCACGGTCAAGCTTGGTGAACCCGTATACCACAGTTGCGGCGAACAGTATAAGAAAAATTACGACGCCCCTGCCGGGGTGTATACTTCTTTCCTTTTTTACAACCCCCTTGATCAACTCGTAAACAACGGCATTGGCAAGGGCAATAAGAAAACTGACGCCGTATACGCCCGTTACGTCTGCTATTTGAATGAGCGACAGGACACTGTATTGGGAATATCCCAGACTTGCCCAAGGGAAACCTGTCAGCAGAAAAGAGCGCAGGTATTCGAGTGCAACCCATAAAACCGGAAAGGAAAGGAGCACCGGTACGCCTTTTTCCTCTGCCTTGCGGACAAGATACATGAATACGCCCACATAGGCGGCGAGATATACCACCAGAATCATGAAGACTATGAAGCTGACAACCGGGTGTAACTTGCCATATGTCGTAACGACAATATTTATCCAGTACAGAATACCTGCGTAGGCGGCAATTCCGGATACGAAACCAAGCTTGAAGGCTTTTCCCGCACTTTTCCGTCCGCAGGCAAGCAACAGGGGGACAAAAGCGACCCAGGCGAGGATTGAAAGTCCCAACTTGGGAAACGCAGCGGCAAGAAGCCCCCCGGAGACCAAAGCCAAAAAATAGTCGCGCTTCTTCACACCTGCAAAGTCAGGCAAATCGAATCTTGAATAGTCCACTATTCCTTTGATTCCTCCGTTTCTTCCGACTTCCTGATAATCCGAACTTTTTTGATCTTGCGTTCATCGGCGTCGACAATTACCAATCGGAACGCTCCGGCGTCTATCTCCTCCTGTACATGTGGTATCCGCCCGGTCAGATGGTATATGTACCCGCTAACGGTATCAAACTTTTCCCTCTCAATCTCAATCATGAGATGGTCCTCAAGTTCTTCAACCGGCAACCTGGCATCCACGACGACAGACCCGTCCTTTTCCTGAATTATCCATTCCTCTTCAAGGTCATACTCATCCTGGATGTCCCCCACTATTTGTTCAAGTATATCTTCGATGGTTACAAGACCGGAGGTGCCTCCATATTCATCGATTACTATGGCTATATGCATCCTCTTTCGCTTGAATTCCTGAAGCAGTTCCTCAAGGTTTTTCGACTCGGGAACAAAATAAGGAGTGCGGATGATATTCGTCAGATTTACCGCAGAAGCTTCCATACCCCAATACTTCAGCAAATCCTTGGCATAGACCAGGCCGATAATGTTGTCTATTGTCTCTTCATAGACCGGCATACGAGAATGACCGCAAGCTATAATCTCGCCGAGGATCTCGCTTACCGAAGCATCACTACTGATGCAGGCCATGTCGGTCCGGGGTACCATTATCTCTCGAACCACCGTGTTCCTGAATTGAAGAATGGACTGGATCATGGCATTTTCCTCTTCGTTTATGAGGCCTTCTTCCTCACCGGCCGCCATGATTTCCTGTAACTCTTCTTCAGTAATTCGTTTTTTGCCGCTCAGAAAGCGGCTCAGTATCTCAAATATCCCCGGCCTTTTTCTAGACCCTTCTTCCAATTATGTTTATCCT
>DATEVI010000047.1:0-3647 GCA_035281865.1 Geobacteraceae bacterium
TTTTACACGTTCCTCAAGAGAAAGGCGCCCCACGTAACCGGACATAACGCTCTGGCGGGCGCTGCATATCTGTTTGTCTTTCTGCTCTACCTGGTGATGATCTTTACCGGTTTTGCCCTGTACTCCGAATACGCCCCGAATTCATTCATCCATGGGGCTTTCGGCTGGATGTTTTACCTTTTCTCCAACCAGGGAATTCGCCTCACTCACCATTGCGTCATGTGGCTGTTGCTCGCCTTCGCCATCCACCATGTGTACAGCGCCTGGTTGATGGACGTGAAGGAAAAGAGCGGGGTAATGTCGAGCATATTCGGCGGCTACAAATCGGTTCCCTCGGAGGAGTAGAATCTGAAAACCCTGGTTCTCGGCATAGGCAATCTGATCATGTCCGATGATGGCGTGGGAGTTAAGGTCATCCATCATCTCAGCGAAGAGTACCGGTTTCCCCCGGATGTTACGCTCCTGGACGGGGGAACCCTTGGACTCGATCTCCTGCCGCATATTGAGGGCATCGACAGGCTGCTCATCGTAGATGCCATCGAAACGGGAGGAGCACCGGGGACACTGGCAAGGCTGGCGGGAGATGAGATCCCGGTAGTCATGGAGACCAAACTTTCTCCCCACCAGATGGGACTCAAGGACCTTCTCGCCGTAGCGATGCTCCGGGGGTTCAGTCCTCCGGAAATGGTGCTCGTGGGCATACAGCCGGAAAATATCGATCTGGGAATGGAATTGTCTGCAAAAGTATCCGCACGTTTCAATGAACTCATACAAATGGTAATCCGGGAACTGGAAAATTGGGGCATCGGTGTCGCACCGGTTGATAAAGCGTCACTCCGGAACCCGTAAACGGAAAGAAGGAATATGATCGATATCATTGATCTTGCACTGCTTGACAACGTGTCATCGGAAGCAAAAAAATCTCCCCGCCTAAGAAAAAACCACAACTTTCATAAATCTCTCGAAGAGCCATGCAATCGTCTTCTGAACGGAATGGAGCCTGATTCCTATATACGACCTCACCGTCACCTCGACCCGGAAAAGGGTGAATCGATTGTTATACTCAGGGGCAGACTCGGAGTTGTCGCCTTTGACGAGCAAGGCTCCATCACGCAATATTCACTCCTTGTTCCCGGCGGAAATGCAGTGGCGGTCAATGTTCCCTGTGGGGTTTTCCACACTTTTGTCAGTTTGGAAAGGGGGACCGTTTTCTTTGAGACCAAGGCCGGCCCCTATAAACCGATAACCGAAGAAGAGTCTGCCCATTGGGCTCCCGGTGAAGGGTCCGCGGAAGCAACCCCCTACCTGGAAAGCTTGAAAAAGTTATGGTAAAAATAGTTTTTTCACTTTTGTTTGTCGTCGCGCTCCTGACCTGCTTCCCCGCGTATGGCGCGCAGCCGGTGCGTCCTTTTGCGGGAATCGGGCTTCTCATCATCCGACCACTATCCGCGGAGAACGCAGTTGAAAGCAATGCCGTCGTTTTCTACGAAGACCCGGGAATAAAAAGGGTCGCTGCATTGAATGCCAGGGACATTCCCCGGGTTATTCCCGATGCCGACACCGCCCAAAGTGAATCTGCAATCGCAGTGACGGGCAAGAAGGGTGAATGGCTGAGGATCGCATATGACGACGCGGGTCGCGAGGGGTGGGTCAGGATGAAGAGATTCTGGAAGTACACTCCCTGGCACAGCTTCCTGAAAGGACGCCATGTCGCCTTGTTGCCGAAACTCCGTGAATCTGGTTATATGCTGCGAAAAGAGTGTTCGGATACGTCCCCGGTAATGGCAAATCTCTCTGCACGGCAAGTTTTGCAGGTGGCCGAGGTGGACGGAGACTGGATGAAGATCGAGAGTGGACCGTCCCTCTCCGGATGCATACGATGGCGCGGAAGCGACGGCAGGTTCATGATTTCTCCCGGCCGCATAAGTCCATAAAACTGTTGACTTGAAGCGCCTCCTGTGCTATTCGAATTACTTATGAAAAGGGCTGTTATTTCGACAATTTCATGCATGGCACGAGCTATCGGCGCCGCGGCGCGTAAAGCCGCAGAATTGCCCGCTGTCATGTGAGTAATTGTCGAACGCACATAATCTCATGAAAGGCCGTGGGTTCATCCATGGCCTTTTTTCATTTCAGTTATCAATTTTTTTGGGGGCACAATGAGAAACAGTCTCGTAAATCCCGGAGCGGGTGAACTGACTTACGAAATCAGGAATATCGTAAACGTTGCGGAAAAACTGCAGAAGCTTGGAGTTAAGATCAACTGGGAGAATATCGGAGACCCCGTCGCGAAGGGTGAAGTCATTCCTGCATGGATGAAAGATGTCGTGGTCAGGGAACTGATGAATGACGACACTTACGCATACTGCCATACACGCGGCGTCCTGGAAACCCGCAAGTTTATCTGCAACCACACGAACTCCTACGGCGGGGCGCAGATAACCCCCGACGACGTCATATTCTTCAACGGCCTGGGCGACGCCATCGCCAAAGTCTACGGCAATCTCAAGCGGGAGACCCGCATACTGACCCCCTCACCCACATACACAACCCATTCGACGGGCGAAGCGGCCCATGCCAACGCCTCCCCCATCACATACCGTCTACAACCCGAAAACAACTGGTATCCCGACCTGGAGGACTTGAGAAACCATGTAAAATATAATCCTGCCATATCAGGCATTTTGATTATCAATCCCGACAATCCGACCGGCATGGTATTCCCTGAAAACATCCTGCGGGAGATCGTGGCTATTGCAAAGGAACACGACCTTTTTCTCATAGCCGACGAGGTTTACAACAACATCGTCTATAACGGGGAGAAAACCCTCCCCCTCGCCGCGATAATCGGCGACGTTCCGGCCGTCGCCATGAGGGGAATCTCCAAGGAATTCCCTTGGCCCGGCTCCCGTTGCGGCTGGATTGAGTTCTACAATGCGGATAAGGACCAGCGGTTCGGGAAATATGTGAATGCCATACTGAATTCAAAGATGAATGAAGTGTGTTCGACGACCCTTCCCCAAAAAACGCTGCCGATCATCTTCTCCCACCCGGAATACAAGAAACATCTTGCCGAGCGGATTGCACGTTATGAGAGGATGAGCAATATCGCCTATGACATTCTGGAAAAGGTCCCGGGACTTATGGTGAACAGAACAAACGGGGCTTTCTACATGGCCGTGGCTTTCAAGGAGGGATTATTGCACAATCGGCAAAGCCTTCCCATAGAAGGCAGGGAAGTCAGGGAACTGGTGGAAAGCCTGGTGGACGGGGCGGATGTGGCTCCGGACAAGCGCTTTGTCTACTACATGCTCGCCCACACCGGAATCTGCACTGTTCCCCTGTCATCATTTTCCACGCCGCTCCAGGGCTTCAGGATTACCCTTCTGGAAAAAGACGAGAATGAATTCAGGAGAATTTTCCAGACTCTTGCCGTGAAGATCGGGGAATACTTGAAATCGTAAAGAGGTTTTGGATTACCTTCTTCACGGATACCCCTTACTTGAACTTTTTGCGCCTGAACAACCCCGTCTTCAGGGAAACGATGCGGTCGAGGAAGAGGACCCCGTCCAGATGGTCCATTTCATGTTGGATGGCGACGGCTTCAAAACCGCTTGTTTCCACTTCCCGCATAGTGTCGCTTTCAT
>DATEVI010000048.1:0-4459 GCA_035281865.1 Geobacteraceae bacterium
TGATCTTGATCGTTGCCGTTCCCTCGTTTGCCCAGGAAGAGGAAAAACCCGAATGGGTGGTAGGGAAGATGTCAACCAAACTGGTGCGCGGTGTAACGAACATTGCGACGTCCCCGGCCGAGCTGCCCAAGCAGACATATCTCACAGTCTGTAATGACGGCGCCGTGGGATATGTGACAGGTCCCCTGAAAGGGATAGGAATGACCGTCTACAGGGCTTTTATCGGAGTCGTGGAAACTGTTTTCTTTCTGGTCCCGCAGCCCGGCTATTATGATTCAACGATAAACCCCACCTACGTCTGGCAGGGATGGGAACCGAAAGGAAGGCAGCCCGTCATAGCAGAGGCAAGCCGGCAGGACAACCAGGCACAGGAAAAAGGAATGACACCATGACAGGAAAGCAGAGGATCTTTGCCCTGGTGTTTTTTTTCACCATGGCTACAGGACCCGGATTGACCGCCTTTGCCGATGAGTACCAAACGGTTGAAGAGAGTTCCGCCCAGGAAGTGGTGAACGCCATGGGCACCAAGGCGGGCCGCGGACTTGCCAATACTGCAACGGGATGGCTCGAGTTTCCCAAGCAGATCTACGTAACCGCCAAGGAAGGCGGTGCGGCGAAGGCGATTTTTATCGGGCCCTTTAAGGGCATCGGCATGACCATTGCGCGAACGCTTGCGGGGGTCGGCGAACTTGCCACCTTTTTCGTTCCCTATCCGGGATTTTACGATCCTTACATAGAACCGTCCTATGTTTGGCAGAAAGAGTGAACAAAAAAGCCGCATCTTTTGGATGCGGCTTTTTTTGTCGCCGGTTCGGAAAAATTACTTGGCGGCAGGAGCGGCAGGAGCTTCAGCCGGAGCTGCGGGAGCTGCCGGAGTTGCTTTCTTGGTTGCTTTTTTGGTTGCTTTCTTTTTCTTTGTCTTCTTTACCGGAGCCTTTTCTTCTTTCTTCATTTCAGTGGCGGGAGCAGCGGGCTCAGCGGCAGGAGCGGCAGGCTCAGCGGCGAAAACAACACCGGCGAAAGCAACGGCAACGATAGCGGCAACGATGGTGGACAGAACTTTTTTCATTGTACAGCCTCCTGTTTTTGATATTTGAAGAACATTGGAGCAGATAGCATGCC
The DNA here is from genome assembly GCA_035281865.1 of Geobacteraceae bacterium. Taxonomy (GTDB): domain Bacteria; phylum Desulfobacterota; class Desulfuromonadia; order Geobacterales; family Geobacteraceae; genus CAIWTU01. The sequence continues at coordinate 1,123 of DATEVI010000048.1, forward strand.
AAGCTGATTCTTGTTTCCATAGCGCGAAATAATAGATAGTTAAGTCAGAAACGCACATAGCCGCGGTTTTAGTTCAACCGCAAATAATCCATCTCATGCCTCATATGAGGTATAAATTCCGGTAAGGGAGTCGGCAACCCGGGAGTACAGCCCGTTGCCTCCGTCCCTCTGCCGCATTCCCTCTTGCGAAAAAAAGTAATATATATTATGTTATTACGCGAATCAGGCCGTGGCGGATAGCCCCCGTCAGGGCCTTTTTTTTATGGGGGAACCTTTGCAAGACAGCAGTCTGCTTTCAATAGAAAAACCGGCCCGTTACATGGGCGGCGAGACGGGAACGGTTAGAAAAGACCATGCGGATGTGCGGTTTGTCCTTGCCTTTCCCGATGTTTACGAAGTGGGAATGAGCCATCTCGGATTGAAGATCCTTTATGCCATCCTGAACGATGTCGACTGGATTGCCGCTGAACGGGTCTACGCCCCGTGGCCCGATATGGAGGATATGCTGCGCGGTTCGTCCCGGCCTCTTGTCACGCTGGAAAGTTCGACTCCGCTGGGGGCGGCTGACATCCTCGGTTTCACCCTGCAACATGAACTCTCATATACAAATATCCTGAATATGCTGCAACTTGGCGGTATTCCGCTCCTTGCTTCCGAGAGGCAAGAGGGATATCCGCTGGTTTTGGGCGGCGGCCCGTGTGCGCTCAATCCGGAGCCGCTGGCCGATTTCTTTGACGCTTTCCTTCTGGGGGACGGCGAGGAGGCGGTTGTCGAAATCGCCGAAGCGTACCGGGCCTGGAAGCGGGGCGGGACTCCGAAAGAAGACCTCCTGCAAAGGCTTTCCGTAATCAAAGGCGTATATGTTCCCTCATTTTTCCATGTGAGTTACAAAAAAGACGGCGGAATCGCCGAAATAACGCCGCTCAGAGAAGGATACGAGGGGGTAAGGCGACGTATCGTCAGTGACCTGGAAAATGCGCCCTATCCGACCAGGCCGGTAGTACCTTTCCTCAAGACCGTCCATGACCGGGTCAGCATGGAGATTGCACGCGGATGCGCCAGCGGTTGCCGTTTCTGCCAGGCCGGTTTCATCTACAGGCCGGTACGGGAAAGGACGCCGGAAAAAATCCTCCAGGCAATCGATGCAACCCTGAAGAATACGGGTTATGAGGAAATAACTCTCCTGTCGCTTTCGACTGCCGACTACAGCTGTATCTCCCCGCTTCTGAGGTCTCTCATGGCACGCTACAGCGAGGAGAGGATCGCTGTGTCGCTACCCTCCCTGCGCGTGGGAAAATTGACCCGGGAAATGGTCGATGAGATAAAGAAAGTCAGAAAAACGGGTTTTACCCTTGCCCCGGAGGCTGGAAGCGAGAGGCTGCGTCAGGTGATCAACAAGGGGATAACCGAGGAAGCCCTTCTCGAAAACGCCTTCGAGATTTACAGTGCGGGATGGCGCGTGATCAAGCTCTACTTCATGATCGGTCTGCCGTCCGAGACCATGGAAGACGTGCAGGGCATCGTGGATTTGTCCGCAAAGGTCAAAAGGGAAGGGAAAAAGACCGGTTGCGGCGGCGATGTGAATGTTTCCGTCGGCAGCTTCGTGCCGAAAGCCCATACCCCTTTCCAGTGGGAACAGCAGATAACCTATGAGGATATTCTGGGAAAGCAGCAGTTTCTCAGAGCGGAACTGAAGAGGAAAAAGCTCAATTTCAAATGGCAGGATGCTCCCCTCTCGGTTCTGGAGGGGGTTTTCGCCAGGGGTGACAGGAGGCTTGGCGCAGTACTCGTGAAGGCCCGCGAACTCGGCTGCAGGTTTGACGGATGGGGGGAACACTTCGATTTCAGGAAATGGCAAAACGCCTTTGCCGCCGCTGGAATCGACCCGGTTTTCTATCATCGCAGGCGCGAATTCGATGAGATCCTTCCCTGGGACCATCTGGACTGCGGGGTGACCAGGGAATTCCTCTACGCGGAGTGGGAAAAATCGAGACAGGGTGAACGGACTGAAGACTGCCGGAGCGGGAAATGCACAGGTTGCGGTGTCTGTGATTTCCGGACGGTAAAAATGAGGCTGTGTGAGAAGCAGGGGGATTCCTCTGATTTCGTTCCTTCCCCCATACCCGCTGATGCCGGGAAAAATTCCGGGGGGAATGAAAGAATCCGGATTCGTTTCTCCAAGGTCGGCCCCATGCGACTGTTGAGTCATCTGGAAATGCTGAACATGTTCTCCCGGGCGGTGAAGCGGGCAGGGATACCGATCCGCTATTCATGCGGTTTCCATCCCCATCCGAAATTCTCTTTTGCCACGGCGCTTTCCGTCGGTATAGAATCCTTCGCCGAATATCTCGATATGGAGATAGCGGAGGGATATGGCGCCGAGCGCGTCCGGGAGAGGCTCAACTCCGTCCTCCCGGAAGGCATGGAGATCATGGACGCCGTCGAAATTCCGCTGCGTAGCGACTCCCTCTCGACCATCATGGACAAGATTCGCTACAGGGTCACCCTTCCCGAAGGTCTTTCAGTCGACCTTGCGGCGCTTTCGGAAGCCTTTCTGGCATTGGAACAATATGTTCATCGCCGGGAGAAGCAGTCGAAAGTCGTGGAAATCGATCTGCGCCGGGAGCTTTATGAGCTTCACCCTTCCGACCGCGTTCTGGAGATGGTAGTCGGCAGGGGAAAGCCGCTCGAATTCGTTGCGGCCATAACCGGGCTGCCTGAAAAGGCTCTGGCGGAGGCCGCCATTGAAAAGCTGGAGGTAATTTTCAGGGACAACGTGGAGAAGCCCTCGGGCAATTGAAATTTGCATAATGATTAGTATGCTTTCCATGGCGTTCACCGGTTTTACTTAAAAATATTTCAGCGGCGCATTTGGCGACGCTCACCACAGTTTAATCTTGCAAGTTCGTCTGCCAAGCAATAAACTCCGTTCGGGCTTCCGATTGCCTGAATGATTTTTCATCATCTTTCGACGAACCTGTAAATACGAATTCAATTTGAGGATGGGAATCGGTCACCACAATGCGTGAACGTATTGCCGGACCGACACGAGGTTATCATGCCAAACGAAGTGGTCATAAATGCGACATCCCAAGAAACAAGAATCGCATTAATCGAGAACGGGACCATCGCCGAACTCTACGTCGAGCGGAGCAGGGTCAGGGGAATCGTCGGGAACATCTACAAGGGAAAAGTCATACGGGTCCTTCCCGGCATGCAGGCCGCCTTTGTCGACATTGGGCTGGAAAAGGCAGCTTTTCTCTACGTTGCCGACGTATTCGAGGCCATCGAAGACTACGAAACATTCATGGAAGGCAACAACAAGGGGGAAGGGGAG
>DATEVI010000049.1:0-2750 GCA_035281865.1 Geobacteraceae bacterium
GGCGATCACCTTCTCCACATTTTCCTTGATCTTGTCGTCGAATTGCTCGGCGATCTTTAGCAGGCTCTCCCTGATCTTGGTCGGGCCGAAAAAGTTGAACTCCAGCCAGGGAATGCCGTATTTCTCTTCCATGACCTTGCACATGTAATTCATGGAACGGTAGCAGTGGATCAGATTCAGCTTCACCTTGTGTGTAGCCGCGATCTTCTCCAACTCGCCGTCACCTGTCCAGACGGCTTTCACGTTCAGGCCGATCTCTTCCAGGAGCGGCTTTACCGACCAGGCGTCGCCGCCGATGTTGTATTCACCGATGAGGGCGATATCATAAGGGGTTTCGGGTTCGGCAAATTCACGCGTACCGATGATATGGTCGCGAATGGTATCATTGGAGATGTGGTGGCCAAGCGACTGGCTGACACCGCGGAAACCTTCACAGTTACATGGGATAATGGGAATATCCAGCTCGGCGGACGTCTGCTTTGCCACAGAGTTGATGTCGTCACCGATCAGACCGACGGGACATTCGGAAAGAACCGATATCCCCTTTGCGAGAGGGAACAGCTCTTTGGCCTCAATCAGGAGCTGTTTCAGCTTCTTGTCTCCACCATAAACGATGTCCTTCTCCTGAAAATCGGAGGTGAACTGCATGGCAAACTGGTTGACGCCGTTGATACCGGTCATCAGGTTGCGCCGGGTTCCCCATGAATACCAGCCGCAGCCAACCGGACCGTGGGATACATGCACCATGTCACGAATCGGCCCCCAGACCACCCCTTTGGCGCCTGCATAGGCACAGCCGCGGGCGCTCATCACACCGGGAATTGTTTTGCGGTTGGACTTCACACAGGCGGAATTGCTGTTCGGATCATTGGGCGCCATATGAGGAGCCCTTTTTTTCCTCGCTTTTTCAGGCAATACATCCAGGGACTTGTCGATCATCTCCTGGGTCGATTCCTTTGTTATGCCTTCTATCTTTTTTATTGGATGTGACATATGAAAACTCCTTTGGCTAAGGGCTGAAAGCCTTGAGCTCCGGGGACAACTCTCCCCTTTTGCCTTCCGCCGCTCTTCTATTATGTTTATGGTATAAAAAGGGCGCCGGTCTATTGTCTGCTGTTTCGAAACCTGCGCCCCATGTCTTCCACCCGTCTTATTTCGTAGCTGCTTCCGTCACACCGACGATCGACTCGTCATCAGCCTCCATGACACCGAACTCCATCAGCAGCTCTTCGAGTTCATCCATAGTGAGCGGGGTCGGGACCACGAGCATCTTGTTTTCGTTGATTTTCCTGGCCAGTTCACGGTATTCCTCAGCCTGGGGATGCTCCGGAGAGTATTCGATAACGGTCATTCGGCGCATCTCCGCCCTCTGTACCTGGTTATCACGGGGGACAAAGTGGATCATCTGGGTGCTGAGTTTCTCGGCGAGGGCCTGGACCAGTTCGAACTCCTTGTCGGTCTTCCTGGCGTTGCATATCAACCCGGCCAACCGAACCTTGCCGGAAGAAGCATATTTCAAAATACCCTTGGCGATATTGTTGGCAGCGTACATGGCCATCATCTCACCGGAACAGACGATATAGATTTCTTCCGCCTTGCCTTCGCGGATCGGCATGGCGAAACCGCCGCAGACAACGTCGCCGAGAACGTCATAGAAGACAAAATCCAGGTCGGGTGTGTATGCGCCATTCTCTTCCAGGAAGTTGATGGCGGTAATAACGCCGCGGCCGGCACAACCGACGCCCGGCTCGGGACCGCCCGACTCAACGCACTTCACATCGCCGTATCCTACCTTGAGGACATCTTCAAGCTCCAGGTCCTCGACCGTGCCCAGTTCCCTGACCAGGTCCATAACCGTTGACTGTGCTTTAGCGTGGAGGATCAAACGGGTGGAGTCCGCCTTGGGATCGCAGCCGACTATCATCACCTTTTTACCGAGGGATGCAAGACCTGCCACCGTATTCTGGGTTGTCGTTGATTTGCCGATTCCGCCTTTTCCGTAAATAGCGATCTGTCTCATTTTGCTTCTCCTTTCGTCCACTCATCCGTGGAACGTCCGTGAATTTCGGGGCAATAAAAAAAGCCCCCATATTTTTGTTAATGGCGGCGCCTTTGCCTGACTGTTTTCGAATACTGCGACGTATTCATATTTTTTGTTTTAATTTTTCGATTGCTGCTTTTGTGATTGTGTTTTGCATTTGCTGTGCCAAAGAAAGAAATGCGCTGTTTATCGGCTTCCGGCCTGTTTTACAAAGTCGTATACGCCGCTGAAACGTGCAAATGCTGATTTTTTAATCAGCGACGCAAAGGGAAAATGCGAAAGACAGGCAATGTGGCGCCATCCGGGAGTTCCTGTATACTTGTCGTATGGAGGACTGAACATGAAAAAGATAATTTTCTCATTCATCCTGGTACTTTGCGCAGTGTGCTTCTTCGCTCCCGATACCGTCAAAGCAGTGCAAATCGAAGAGTGGAGCATCCCCACGACCCGCTCATTCCCCCATGATCCGGCGGTAGCCCCTGACGGGGCCCTGTGGTACACGGGGATGCAGTCCAATACCCTCGGCAGGCTCGATCCGAAGACCGGCCGAATCCGCGAGTACCCCCTGAAGACTCCGGACTCCGGCCCCCACGGACTTGTGGCGGACAAGGGGGGAAATATCTGGTTCACGGCCAACTATGCGGGATACATCGGGATGCTTGACCCGCGCACCGGCAAGGTGACGGAATTCCCCATTCCCGACCGGGCG
>DATEVI010000050.1:0-3559 GCA_035281865.1 Geobacteraceae bacterium
TGACGCTCAGTGCCTTGGCGGCATCACTTCCAAGCAGCACTTCGCTTTCGTTTTTCGGCGTGTCGCCGAATATTTTCCACCACTGCTTCATTTTCAACTCGGCTTCAAAATCGACCCCGACCAAAAGGACATCTTTATCCGCCACCCGGGCTCCTCCAAGGACCTTCGGCGAGACGGCGGAGATGTTCCTGTTGTTGCCGATTGTCGTGATCTTGCCCAGATCCTCTTCCCTTATCTCCTTCTGGTCGAAGGTTACCCCTCCCAGGCTTATGCCCCCATAGCTCATGGAAAGATCGTTACTCCGGGGAGTGATAAGAATGTTCGCCCCGAACTCATCCATCTTCCGTTCGATGTCCCCGGACATGGACTTGGTGAGGGTCACGAGGGTGACTATAGTCGCGATCCCCACCATCAGGCCTATGGTGAGAAACGCCATTTTCGCCTTACGTCTTCTTAAATTGTTTATGGAGATGTTGTGCAGTTTCATATCATATTCCTTAAGAATGGTGGAAGGCCTGAGGCCAGGGGTTTATAAAAGCTTTGCCAGTCCCTGGTCCCCAGACCCTAGCACCTGCTTTCAAAAAAATCGTGCCCCCGTTTTCAGGTCATTGACGGATATTTCAATATTCCCGGACAATTGCTGATGCGACAGGTGGGAAGGATTGCACCCGCCGGCCCGGCCTCCTTCGATCATGATTATGGCGAATCGCTTATTGCAATTCCGGCAGATCATGTAGTCGCCCTGCTGAGTGTACCCCTTCTTCTCATGGTAGCAAACATCGCAAGCATCAAAAGCAGTATGGATCTTGCCGTCAGAACCCTTCACCACGAAAAAGCCGATTTCCCTGTCACCTTGAGCAAATCGATAGAAATGCGCCTTGCCGTCGGATACCTCGGTAACGGGAATCGTAACCGTCCCCTTCGCGGCCTTCACCTTATCACCCTTGCCGAACCCTGGAATCGTGATGGCGTAAACCGCCCCGACTACCGTCAACACCATCATCATTGCCATGATCATCCATTTGAGTACTTTTTTCTGATCTTTTCCCATTTTTTCTCCTCGCCTATTGCTATTTTTTGCCGGCACAGCATCTTCCACCGCACCCTGCCATACCTCCAGACTGAGTTCCGCCTGTTGTTCCGGTTATTGCCCTGTATTTGTCAGCCGACATGTTCACCACTATACTGCTCCCATACCCGGCACCGGTCAGACTCCGTGCCAGGATTTCCGGCCTGACGGCGTGCGAATCATACCACACAACGACTCGTCCCGCGTCCATGTCCACCCGGGTTGACGCCACCCCATTGCGCATCGCGAGGACGCTGGTGATCTTGTCCGTACAGCTCTCGCAGGTCATTCCAAGAGTCCGGAGGACAACCACCGAATCGGCCGTCGTCCCGACCCGGACGAAAAACGCGAATACGGTCAGAACCGCAATAACCGTCAGGATCAGCATCAGGTTTATAATTTTGTTCTTCATTACTTACTTTTCCTCCGGAATTTCCGGTGGAAGAACCAAATGAACTTTATTCCGTTACTGGACGGGTAATTGTTTTTCAAGGATTGTACCAATGTCCATCAATCCGATATCTTACTGAAATCATGAATTTTTGACGCAAGACAGAACCGTCGTCGACAACCCTGTGGAGAATATTCTTCACGTCATTGCAGGATTTTCTACAAAATCATTGCTGTCCCGGTATCGCTCTTCAATCGCCTTTAATTCCGCTTTGTCTATTGCCAGAAAAACTTCAACCACTGCCGGATCGAAGTGATTGCCGCTCTTCCCCCGAATGACCATTGTCGCTTCATCGTAACTTATGGGCCTGCGATACGGTCTGCTGGAAGTCAGGGCATCGTAGACGTCGACAACCATGAATATTCTCGCCCCAAGCGGGATTTCGTAACCTTTAAGTCCCCTTGGATATCCGGTCCCGTCGAAATGTTCATGGTGAGAATAGACGATTTCGGCAGCTTCCCTGAGAAAGCCGATCCGCGTCATGATCCGCCAACCCGCGGCCGGATGATCGCGCATGGCCTGCCATTCCGTTTCCGACAACCCCTCCGGCTTCAACAGGATGCGGTCCGGAACCGCAATTTTCCCCACGTCGTGCAATAAAGCGCCAATGCTGATGTTCCTTCTCTCTTTCTCACCCACTCCAAGACGGTCGGCCAGGAGCAGGGCATAATCGCGCACCCGCTGGGAGTGCATGCGCGTGTTACTCTCCCTCAGATCCAGGGCGGAAATCAGGCCAAGAAGTGTTTCTTCGTTGGCTTTCGCAATTGCCTGCATTAGCGAGCGCTGACGGTCGAACAGGTAACCGGGGATGAGACCGACCACCCAAAAACTTACCAGCTCTCCAATCTGGTTGGCCTGCTCCATATAGTTCCCCGGCCAGTCGAGAAAAACGTGCAGGGTGAAAAGGATGCTGATGGCCAGCGTGACATAAAAAGCCCCCCTGAGGCCGAACCAGGCGCCGGCCATAACCGGCGGAAGATAATAGAACTTGCGCAGGATGATATGGATCTTGTGGGTGGTGTGGGGCTCGGTGGGAATCAGGAAATGAAAAATACCGATACAGACAACCAGGGAAATCAGAATGAGGATCTTCATTTTTCTGCCGCCTTGTTTGAATGACATCTAATTCACTCCTCTGATAAAATAAAGATCTGAAAACAGCATAACAGCAACTTCGACGTCCACCAGTCGCAACGTCCGTGGACGAGTTGACTTTGGCAATTGGTCACTTAAACTCCCTCTTATGGAAAAGACATATAAGTAAAGGTGCGGCATGGCTTGGGAAAACCTGGCTGATTGTCTCGTTAATTTGTCTATGCCGCTGGTACGGTTTGTTGGAGGATAGAGAGGAGAAAACATGAAAAGGTTGTTTCTGCTTTTATTTTTGTTGGTTGCGGGCTGCGCCGGCATACAAAAGGTGCCGCAAGAACAAACTATGACGATCACGAAGGTCGTCCAAGTCCCGGGAATGACCAAGGATGAAATATTCAACAAAACAAATGAATGGGTAACTGAAAATCTGCAGGCCGTAAGTGCTGATATCAAATCAGGAATTATTCTGGCCGAAGGAGAAGTTGATTACCCGGCCCCGGATGCGGACAGGGTTGATTATACGTTTGTATTTACCATGAAGAATGAAATCCGGGAGGACAAGAATTACGTAACGTTCGGGAATATTATGCTCAAATTCCCCACACCCTATATTTCGGAGGCTTACACGGTACAGAAATATACGGGCGGCGAAGAGATTCGCGTTACATCGGAAAGAGATCGCCAGGCGGCCGAGAAAGCGTTGGAGCACATCGCGGGGAATCTGTCGAAATATTTGAAGGGGACTGCGGAACCCTTGGTCAGATGCGCCACATGCGGGGCGATATTCACCTCACCGGAGTGTCTGACCGAGCACCTGAAACACCATCCTCAGCACAGGACTGTACCGGGGCGGTAACACAGTCAAATGACTTTCCCGTAACACGCGAATTTGAGTCGGGTAAATTAATCGATATAATGAAAACAAGCTCAATGAGCAAAGTCACGGA
>DATEVI010000051.1:0-8941 GCA_035281865.1 Geobacteraceae bacterium
TCAATACGAGAACGGAAGTACTCGGCCCCGCTCCGGCGCTCCTTGCCAAGGTCCGCGGCAGATACAGGAGGCAGATCCTGCTCAAGTCTCCGACCCGCAGGGAATTGAACCGTTTTCTTTCATCGTTCAGAATGGAATTCAGACCACCGGCCGTGGTCAGAATGACGATTGATGTTGATCCCGTGGATATGCTGTGATACTGAATAGCCGGAATTGACAGGGATGGACAGGACTGGTTATAGTGTGTTGCCGTTCCAGCGGACACACGGAGTCTGGTTGAAATTGGGTACATGTTGAAACTGCAGGCGCTTAGTGGAATGCAAAGCTTAAGGTCCGGGTTCAAAGTAAAGTTGTAAGCATGACGACTGTCGTTAGTAAAACAAAAATGGAGACGCTAATGAAGATTTCTGTCGTTTTTTCGGATGGGACGTCCGGTGCTGTAAGTTCAAATGAACTTGAAACGATGATAACATCAAAAAGGATTATGGCTTTTCGCAGGTATGGCGAATGGGTAAGAGTAGATTTCGACCCCACGAGAGGCGAGGGTGGGAATTATGATGGCCCCGAACGTCGGGAAAAGTAAGCAGTTTCCATCCGGAAAGGATCTGCCGGCAGCTGGGCTGGAGCTTTCCCGGAACAAACAGTAATCTGTCATGATTCGCCACTTCAATCAAGTGTACAGTTGAATTCAGGCAATTTCCCTCGAACTTTCTCCCTGCACGAAAGCCGTACTGTCTGTTCCGGGAAAGCCCCAGCCCAACTCTCTTCGGATATTTGCCGGGGTTTCCGGATGAGAAAATAGTGAAGTGGATGAGCACTCAAATCGTCAATAATTTGTCATAGTTACAAAATAGCCCATAAAAGTTGATAACTTTTTCAGGCATTTACGGAAATCCAGTAAATTCGTGCCTTCGCATCCACAAAATTTGTGGATAACCGTGTTTATAACTCTCCACGCTTTAAGAAAACACCTTCAAAAGGACTTACCTTTTAGCTTTTTGCACAAAAATTAACCAGATATTTTCACGTTTGTAACCTATTCCCAATTTAGGTTTCTAAAAACGGCAGTTGGAGGATGCCTTCAACTGCCAAATCCAGGATAATTATCTGCGGCGTAATGCTTTTATCGAAAGGATGAGCAAAGCCAGGCCGATCAGCAACATCCCCGCCCCCTCCGCAGGCCCCGGTATTTCGCCAAGCTGCAGCCATGCGGACAGGACTCCCACCAGCGGGATCGCCAGGGAACCCATACCTGCCACCCCGGCCGGCAGCTTCTCGACGATATAGAGCCACAGCAACCAGGCGATGGCGTTGCAGGGGACGACATTGTATGCAAGTGCGGCGATGAATGAGGGAGACCAGTTGATCGGGCCTTCAGGGACGAAAAACGCTACAACAGCAAGACCGATGCCGCCAAAAAGCATTTGCCATGTGGTGAGCTGAAGGAGAGGCATACGCTCCTTCGACTGCAACCTTTTTACGGCTACGACACTGCCCGCCCAGGAGACGCCCGCCAGTACCGCAAGGATTTCGGACCAGAGACCGCCCCGGCCATGCCACGGCTCAAAGATCAGGACCATCCCGGCAAATGCCGCAATGACTGCCGGCCATTCAATTCCCTGGATTCGCTCGCCCAGATAGATCCAGGCCATAATCAACAGCCAGAACGGCATGGTGTAGACGAGGACGGCTGTTTTCCCTACTCCTCCTGCAACCAGAGCCCAGAAGGTAAGTCCGAGAAAGACCGTGGTCTGGAGGAGTCCGAGAAGTATGAGCTTCGATACCGCCTTTGGTATCCCCAGGCCGCCCTTCAACAGTAATAGCGGAAAAAGGACCAACGCCCCCAGCACGGTCCGCCATGCCGCAAAGGTAAACGGACCGCAATCCTTGAGGACGACCTTCATGACTACCCAGTTGTATCCCCAGAGAAAAGCCAGGATGATGAGCGCCACGACGGCGGAGCGGGTGGGGTGCCTGGAAATGATCCTGCCCGGTTCACCCGCCTGGTATTTCATTCTCCGAGTCTCCTCCCTTTGTCCTTTCAAACCCCTCCCGCAGCGGTTCCCGCCTCCGCACCCATTCCGGCGGAATCCGCCGCGAGGAAAGGGCGACGATGCCGCCGACTATGGCACAGGTCGTGTAACGGTCGCCCAAGCCGCTAACCGTCCACCACAATGCCTCTGCAAAATCATCCGGGTGGTGTGCGGCGCTCCACAAACAGAAAGGAACCGTATCCTGTGCCGACACATAAGAGCCGGTGCCGAGCCTGCGAACCGCGGCGGCAAGGTCCTTGCCGGGAATATCCATCGCTTCCTCGATTCGTTCCCGGGTCAGGCTGACGGGAACGAACGGCAGGATTTTCAGCAGAAATTCACGAGGGGAATGCCTTTCCTGCCCGGAAGCGATTGCCGCGCCGGCAGCAATGGCCATTGCCCCCGCCTGTCCTTCAGGATGGGCGTGGGTGATCACCGCCGAAAGACGCGCCTCTTCGGCGGCTCTTAAAGGATCGCCACTGAAGAAACCGCCAATGGGGGCCGCGCGCATGGCCGCGCCGTTACCGTATGACCCGCCTCCGAAAAGCGCACGGGAGGCCGGGCGCCAGTCTTCTCCAGAGGCGATGCGGGTCAGCAACTTTTTTGCTCCACCCGCGTATCCCCGCCACGGTTCCTGCATGAAGCGTTCGGCGAAAGCCTTCGCCAATTCGTCCTGATCTATTCTGCCATGTTTTTTGATGACTTGCACGATCGATAAAGCCATATGGGTATCATCGGTCCACCGCCAGGGACCTTCCGGCAATTGCCGCAGATCCGGCGAGCGAAAAAAGAAGAGCTCGCCGAATGCGTCGCCGACGGACAGGCCTTCGAGACTGAGAAGCGCATCTTCTACAGACATGGGCATACCTCCCTTCATACTATTTCCTGTCCTTCCTGAAAAGACCCATTGCTGAACCTGATTAAGTCCGATCTTCCACTCACCCCTTCTCCCTCAAGGGAGAGGGAATTGTTTCCTGGCCCAGCGGAAGATTGGACCTAATCATCTTGCTCAATGGCAAGTTGCCAAACAGGCGAAGTGGACTACTATGAATAGTATAAATCAGATACTGCGGAGAAAAAGATGGAGACCGATTTTCCGGGAAAAAAGAGAGTGTTTTCAGGTATCCAGCCGACCGGCAAACTGCACATCGGAAATTACCTTGGGGCGATAAGCGTCTGGGCCGAACACCAGGATAATTTCGACAGCCTTTTCTGCGTTGTGGACATGCACGCCATCACCCTTCCGGAGGCCGTACATCCCGCCACCCTGAGAGAGAAGACCCTGGAAACGGCCGGGCTCTACCTGGCATGCGGCATAGATCCGGACAAATCCACAATTTTCGTCCAGTCGCATGTGCCGCAACACGCCGAACTGGCCTGGATTCTGACCTGCATCACCCCTCTAGGATGGCTGCAGCGTATGACGCAGTTCAAGGACAAGGCAAAGGGCGCTGAAAGCGTCGGCGCCGGACTGCTCAACTATCCGGCGTTGATGGCCTCCGATATCCTTCTCTACGACACCGATCTCGTGCCGGTTGGTGAAGACCAGAAACAGCACATCGAGCTGACACGGGATATCGCCATACGTTTCAACAGCCTGTACGGCTTTCCCCTCCGGGTTCCGGAACCGATGATCCGCACAAGCGGCGCTCGGATAATGGCTCTCGATGACCCGGAAATGAAGATGAGCAAGAGCACCGGAGAAAGGGTCCGGGGCCATTCCATCGGCCTTCTTGATCCCCCCGAGGAGATACGCCGCACCATAATGCGGGCGACCACCGATTCGGGGAACGAAATGAGATTCGATCACGCCTCTCCCGGGGTGAGGAATCTGCTGGTACTGTACGAGGTGCTCTCCGGCCTGCAGCGGCCCCTGATCGAAGAGAAATTCCACGGCAAGGGGTATGCGGTTCTGAAAAAAGACCTGGTGGAACTGGCCGACGAGACGCTGCGGCCGATCCGGGAAAGGTACCGGGCCATCATCGCCGATCCGGGCCATCTTGCCGCCATACTGGAAAAGGGGGCGGAACGGGCACAAGCCCTTGCCGTTCCGATGATGGCGGCCATAAAGAAGGCAGTCGGTTTTGTCTCCCGCGAAGGTTTTTGAAGTCACGTTGTGATGCGTAAACAGTTGTAATTAATTAGTATTTGCCTTATCATAGAAAGAGCTGAGACCAATTTGTTTCCATCCGGAAACTCCGGATGAGAAACTATTGGTTTCTGATTCGGAAAGCACCCTTTCCGTGCAGAAACAAATTCAGTGCAAAGGGATGTGATTAACATGTTGGAAGCTGTAGATTTCAGCTCGTATGCGAAATACAGGGATGAAATCAAGGAACTGAAAAAGAAAATAGACGCTCTGCAAAAATCGAATGCCGAACTCGAGCAGAAGGCGAATGATATCTACGGCGCGTATGAGACGCTCGAGTACACGACAAGGGGAAGATTGATGTCGTGCAGCGCGGAGATAGTAAGACTGCGTCAGGAAATCCAGGCGCTGAAGAAGGAACTGCGAGAGAGAGGCTGGGAGGAGCAGTAAGCATGGTGCTCCCGGCATTCCGTCATGCACCGTATCGCGGCTTGCCGAGCAGGAAAAGCAGGGGAATGATGGAGAGAAACGCCAGGCCGATGATCCAGAATATATAGTTGTAGGACAGCAGACCCGCCTCCCGGGCAACGATCCTGGAGATGATCTCAAGGGCGGTCTGCTGGGCGGTAACTGCATCCATACCCCGCGCCATGGCGGCCTCTTTCAACTCATGGAGCCGCGACTGTACTATTGGACTGTATTCCGTAACGTGTCCCACCAGGTTTACCTGGTTGAACTGGGCCAGACGGGTCAACAGAGTGGCGGACACTGCGATGCCTACACTCCCTCCGATATTGCGCAGCAGGTTAAACATACCGGTGGCATTGCCCATCTCCACCTTGGGGACGCAGGCCAGTGTCGCCCGCGACAGGGGAGGGAAGATCATCCCCAGGGACACGCCGAGCATGACGCGGGGCCAGACGAAATCCCAGTAGGACGCCTCAAGGGTGAATCCCCTCATGAAATACATGGAAAGCGCTCCGATCAACAGCCCGGCAAGTATGATTCTCTTCCCGCTTCGGCGCTGGATATAGGCTCCGACAATGGGCAAGACGATGACCGACGCCACGCCCCCCGGAGCCATGACCAGGCCGGCCATGGTCGCGCTGTATCCCATCAGGGTCTGCAAAAAGAGCGGCAGCATCACCACCGAACCATAGAGGCAGAAACCTACCATGAACATGATGGCGTTCCCCGCCGCGAAGGCCTTATCCTTGAACAGCCGCAGGTTGACGATTGGATGGTCGTGCTTCAGCTCCGCGTAGACGAAGAGGGGCAGCGCTATGGCCGTGATAATGGTGAAGGCGATGATGAACGATGAGTTGAACCAGTCATCCTGTTGTCCCTTGTCCAGAACCACTTGCAGCGAACCGATGCCGATCACCAGAAGCGCCAGACCCCAGTAATCGATCCTGGCCTTTTGCCGCTTCAGGTACGACGGATCGAAGATGAAGCACTTGGTCATGATCACGGCAAGAATGCCGACGGGGATGTTGATGTAGAATATCCAGCGCCAGGAGAGATTATCGGTTATCCATCCTCCCAGGGTAGGCCCCACGACAGGCCCGAACATGGCGCCTATGCCGAAGATGGCCATGGCCATCCCCCCTTCCCGGGGAGGGAAGGATTCCATCATGATCGCCTGGCTCATGGGAATGAGGGCGCCTCCGGCCGCACCCTGCACTATCCGGAAAAATACAAGGGTGGCGAGATTCGGCGCCGCCCCGCAGAGAACCGACGCGCAGGTAAAGATGATGATGCAGGCGATGAGGAACCGCTTTCTGCCGAAGACCCGCGCCAGCCAACCGGTCATGGGCATGACCACGGCATTGCTGATCAGGTATGAGGTCAGGACCCAGGTGACCTCGTCGGTTCCCGCGTTCAGGTTGCCTTGCATGTGGGGAAGGGCAACGTTGGCGATGGATGTATCGACGATCTCCATGAAGGCCGGAATCATGACCGTCAGGGTGATAAGCCACTTGTTTACATGTTTCGAAGGTTCGCTCATGTTCTGGATGCTCACGATACTTAATGTTTTTACAAACAATCGTTTTAAACGCATGTATCAAACATCCGTTTGATTTGCAACAAAAAAATCAGTGCGGATATGCTTCCCGGGAATCAATGACTGGATGTCCCCGCTTTCTTCCCCCATGGCGGGCGCGGAAAAAAGAATTGCAGCCGGAATGACAATAATGTTATACATATATAGCGAACAGTACCTGAACCACAGGGATTGACCCTGTGGTTTTTTATTTTTGCGGGACAAGAAGGAGTTTCAGAGCATGATCAGTGCATCAAACGTGACCCTCTCCTACGGCAAGAGGGTTTTATTCAAAGACGTAAATATCAAGTTTACCCCCGGCAACTGCTACGGACTGATCGGTGCCAACGGCGCCGGAAAATCCACCTTCCTCAAGATACTGTCCGGCGAGGTGCAGGCGGATCAGGGCGAGATAACGATCGGCAACAGGGCGAGGGTCGCCGTGCTGCGCCAGGACCAGTTTGCGTTCGACGAAGAGACGGTCTTCAACACCGTCATCATGGGGCACGAACGGTTGTACGCGATTATGGCCGAGCGGGAGGCGATCTACTCCAAGTCTGATTTCTCCGAGGAAGACGGGATCCGCTCCGCGGAACTGGAGGCGGAATTCGCCGAGATGAACGGCTACGAGGCGGAGTCCGAAGCGGCCGTGCTGCTCAACGGCCTGGGCATACCGGAGGAACTTCGTCACAGCAAGATGAAGGAGCTGGAAGGAGGAGACAAGGTGCGGGTACTTCTCGCCCAGGCCCTGTTCGGCAACCCGGACGTGCTCCTGCTGGACGAGCCGACCAACCACCTGGACCTGAAGTCCATATCCTGGCTCGAGGATTTTCTGTTCCGCTTTCCCAACACCGTCATCGTCGTCTCCCATGACCGCCACTTTCTCAACCAGGTCTGCACCCACGTAGCGGATATCGATTTCGGCAAGATCCAGGTGTATGTTGGCAACTACGATTTTTGGTACCAGGCCAGCCAGCTGAATCTCAGACAGAAGCAGGAAGAAAACCGCAAGGTCACCGACAAGGCCAACGAACTGAAGGAGTTCATCCAGCGCTTCAGCTCCAACGCATCGAAAGCGAAACAGGCCACCTCGCGGAAAAAGCTCCTGGAGAAGCTTACCATCGAGGATATGCCGGTGTCGTCGCGCAAATACCCGTATGTGGTGTTCAAGCCGGAACGGGCCTGCGGCGACATTATCCTGGAGATTCGGGGTCTGTCCAAGGCGATCGACGGCGTACCGGTCCTTAACGACCTGACCCTAACCGTGGGCAAGGGGGACAAGATCGCCTTTGTCGGCGGCAACAGTCTGGCCAAGACGACCCTTTTCCAGATCCTCGCCGGGGAACTGGAACCGGACAGCGGCACCTTCCGCTGGGGGGTGACCATTACCCCCGCCTATTTTCCCAAGGACAACGGTGAGTTCTTCGCCAACGACCTGAACCTGATCGAGTGGCTGGGCCAGTTTTCCCCTCCCGCGGAAGGGGAGTCATTCGCCCGGGGCTTTCTCGGACGCATGTTGTTCTCCGGTGAGGAGGCCTTGAAGAAAACCAGCGTCCTGTCCGGTGGGGAGCGGGTCCGCTGCATGCTGTCCCGGATGATGCTTTCCGGCTCCAACGCCCTCATCCTTGACGAACCGACCAACCACCTGGACCTGGAGTCCATCACCGCCCTGAACAACGGCCTCATCGCCTTCACCGAGGTTGTGCTGTTCTGCTCCCACGACCACCAGTTCGTTTCCACCGTGGCCAACCGGATCGTGGAGATCACCCCCGCAGGGGTTATCGACCGGGTCATGGGCTTTGAAGAATACCTGGAAGACGTGGACGTGGCAAAACTGCGGGACGAGCTTTCCGGAGATCACCGGGAGCTGACCCTTTAGCAGGCTACTTAAAATGGGGTGTGTAGGGGCAGACCCGTGTGTCTGCCCGCGACCCCTGTGTCATCCCACCAGAAGGGCGAACACATGGGTTCGCCCCTACAAAACCCAATCCCCTGCCCCCCTCCAAAATGCAATTCAGACCGGGACGGTGCTATCAGTCATTGCCGTTCAGAACGACTTCCGCCTCAACCACCTTACCCTCATAATCGATGGAGACGTCGATGTGGCCGTTCAGAAAATCCGCCATGCAATACCCCGCCACGAACTCCTCAAGGGTCAGTCTCTGGTCATCAAAGGGCGGGAACAGGGCGCTCTCCAGCGCCGGCCGGCTGCCATGGGGCATCCCGTCGGAGCCGAAAATCAGATCATTACCCGGAATGTATCCAACGTCATCGATCAGCATCCTCATGGGATTGTTCCGCCTGCGGTATGCCTCGGGCAGCCTGTCGCTGTAGCAGGTTGAATCAAGGCTGAAATTCGGTTGCATGCACAGTTTCATGCCCATCGATTTTGCCTTCGTGGCGGCCTGCCTGGAAATGAACTGGCAATGCTCCATGCGTATTTCCGGAAATCCGCGTCGTGAAACGGCTACCCGTTCCAGGACACGTACGACCTGATCGATGGCGGCGTTGCCTATGGCGTGGACGGCGAGGGCCTTGCCGGTGAGAGAGGCCCTGAGGATGAGGTTGCGGAGTTCCTCATCCCCATAGACCAGCACCCCTTCTTCTCCTGAAAGATATCGTTCCTTCAACCGGGCGCTCCTTGCCCCCAGGGCCCCGTCCGCGAACAGCTTGATGCCGTGGACGCACTCCCCGGCGTCTCCGCCCAATGTTTCGAAGCTGTCCAAGCTCGTCCAGAAACGGGTCCTGTCCGTCAGGCCGGCTTCCCTGAACAGT
>DATEVI010000052.1:0-18981 GCA_035281865.1 Geobacteraceae bacterium
AGATATCGTGCAAATCAAGAGCGTCAAATTCAAGACTCTTGATAAAGGGTATGGATATGTCAGGATTTCCCAGTTCCAGGAGAAAACCGACGAAGATCTGGCAAAAGCCCTTAAGACTTTGAAGGAGGAGAACAACGGGGCACTGAAGGGCCTCATTCTCGACCTGCGTAACGATCCGGGCGGACTTCTGGATCAGGCGGTCAAGGTATCCGATCATTTTATTGACGAGGGGTTGATCGTTTATACCGAAGGCCGTGACCCGGAATCCAAGATGAAATTTTATGCTCGTAAAGGCAAGAAAGAACCGAATTATCCGATCGTTGTTCTCATTAACGGAGGCAGTGCGAGTGCCTCGGAAATCATTGCGGGAGCCATGCAGGATCACAATCGTGCGGTCATCATGGGCACCCAGAGCTTTGGCAAAGGGTCCGTCCAGACCATCATTCCTCTTTCAGAAGACTCGGGCTTACGTCTTACGACGGCCCTTTACTACACTCCGAAAGGACGTTCCATCCAGGCAAAGGGAATAACCCCCGACATAACCGTAGAAGCCTTGGAATTGCCAAAGACAGAGAAGAAAGAGCCGTTACATATACGGGAAAAAGATCTGGAGAATCATTTCGAGACGGAAGGCAAGGAAATCAAGGAAAACAAAGAGAACAAGGAACCCGTTAAAGAGCCAAAGAATGAAAAACAGCCCGCTGATCAACTTGATGATCAATCTCGTGGAGATTACCAGCTTCTCCGCGCTCTGGATCTACTGAGAGGCTGGGAAATCCTTCAAACTATGAAAAAGGCGGGATAACTGAAATATTGGAAATTTTCGGTTTTTGTTTGCTTCAAGGAATAAAAAAAGCCGCCATAATAGGCGGCTTTTTTTATATCACCCTTTTTCGGGGTTATTTTGTTTTTGCCCTACTCACCTTTGTCTGAGCGGCCTTTTCTGCCTTTATCTTGGCAGCCCTGACTGCTCTTGCTTTAGCAAGATTATCTGCCAGACCTCGCTCCTGCGCCATTTTCTTTCTGGTCTCGGAAAAATTCCTTGCGGTAAGCGGCTGATCCTTGGGAATATTGAACTGTTTCCTGTATTCACCCGGTTTCAGTCCGTGTGCCTGGGCGAGATGCCTTGCAAGAGTCTTCATTCCCCCTTTGCCGCAGACCATGCAGAACACCTGATCAGCCTGGAAAGCCTTTTTTAGACTCATTACCGGTACTTTGGGCTCTTCCGGAATTGCCGCTTCTTCCTGAGCGCCGCTTTCGAGTTTCTGCAGAGTTGCATGTACCCTCTGGATTTCCTGCAACAGCTCATCTGTCGTCATCTCTGACACAGAAGCGTGTGAAGAGACAATGTTTGCAGCTAGCTCTAACAATGTCGGGGCCATTATGTTTTCTCCTCCATATCTTGACACTTCATATTCGGTTTTTAATTATTTAACTATATTATAGGATAAAATCAAGCATAATTTTTCTCTGATAATTTTGAGTTGACTCATTCACGCAGTTTCTGTTAATTTCTGTTTATCTGAGCATTGAATGCTACTATCAAGGATAGCGAAACCATGTCAAAGATTGAAATTGATGAGCTCCGGTGCAAGGGATGTGGACTCTGCACTATTACATGTCCCAAAAGACTGATAGATTTGAGCGACAAGATTAACAACTTGGGATATACTCCAGCGATATGTTATCCTTCCAGGGGGAATTGCACAGGCTGTGCGCTATGTGCTGAAATATGCCCTGACGTAGCAATAGATGTATTCAAACAATAACAGTGGGACAATATAACGTATAAGACCTCAGCAGAAAGAATGATACAGATGGCTGCTTCATCAGTATCAGGTTCGAAGAAACAAAGAATGTCTTTCGGAGGAAATTTTGACAAAACGTTTGTTCGTCAGGGGTAATGAAGCCATATGCCTCGGAGCCATTGAGGCGGGCTGCAGACATTATTTTGGTTATCCCATTACGCCTCAAAACGATATCCCCGAATTCATGTCCCGTGAATTGCCGAAGCTCAACGGCGAATTCATCCAGGCCGAAAGCGAGATTGCAGCCATCAACATGGTCATTGGCGCAGCCGCAACCGGCGCCCGCGCCATGACATCCTCTTCAAGTCCCGGCATCTCCCTGAAAATGGAGTCGATCTCTTACATGGCGTGCATGGAGCTGCCCTGCCTCATTGTGAACATATCTAGGTCCGGTCCCGGACTTGGTGGCATCGATGCTTCCCAGGGGGATTATTTTCAGGCTGTCAAAGGCGGCGGCCACGGCGGATATCACATAATAGTCCTTGCTCCGGCCTCCATACAGGAAATGTTCGATCTTACCCTACTGGGATTTGACCTTGCGGACATATACCGGACACCGGTCATGATCCTGGGCGATGCCGTGGTAGGCCAGATGAAGGAACCCTTGACCCCGCATCCCAGGCCGCGAACCGAGTTGCCCGACAAAAACTGGGTCGTGCGCGGCAAGGGAGACGGTGAACAAAGGATAGTAAAGTCCCTTTACCTGGGTGACGGCGAACTTGAAGCACACAACTGGAAGCTCCACACAAAGTATTCCTCATTGAAGGAAAATGAATCCCGCTGGGAGGAATTCTGGATTGAAGATGCCGAAATCCTGGTAACGGCATTCGGATCGGCAGCGAGAATTGCCAAAACAGCCGTCGTTTTGGCCCGTGAAGAAGGACTGAAGGTCGGGCTGCTTCGCCCGATCACCCTTTATCCGTTTCCGGAGAAGGCCTATCGGAATGCGACCAAAAAATGCAAACGAGTATTGGACATCGAATTGAATGCAGGACAGATGGTCGAAGACGTGAAACTCTCCGTCGAACGGGATGCGGAAGTCTTTTTTTACGGCAGACCTTCAGGAACGGGTTCCCTCCCTACTCCGGAAGAACTCCTCGAACAGATAAAAAAACATTATCGGTAAATCGCGTACTATTCCCGGGAGGCTCGCGAATGCGCCTCCACGAAGAGGTTTACGATGCAGCATGTTTTTAAAAGACCAGCAAGCTTGAAAGACGTTCAGACGCATTTTTGCCCCGGCTGTCACCACGGAACCATCCACCGGCTTACAGCGGAGGCGCTGGACGAATTTGACCTCCAGAAACGGACGATAGGTGTCGCTTCAGTCGGCTGTTCAGTCTTCCTGTACAGTTACTTTGATATCGACGTTGTGGAGTCTCCCCACGGACGAGCTCCCGCGGTAGCCACCGGAGTAAAAAGGGCAAAACCGGACAGCTTCGTTTTCACGTATCAGGGCGACGGCGATCTTGCAGCCATCGGCACGGCCGAAATAATCCACGCAGCCAATCGCGGTGAAGACATTACAGTTATTTTCGTCAACAACACCACATATGGAATGACAAGCGGCCAAATGGCACCTACCACTCTTCTTGGACAAATAACATCAACCTCTCCGTACGGGAGAAGCATGGAAAAGGAAGGTGGGCCGATACGGGTGACGGAGCTTTTGTCTACACTTGACGGAGTTGCATTTGCGGCGAGGGTTGCCGTCAACAATCCGAAAAATCTTTTGGATGCAAAGAAACAGATTAAGAAGGCTTTCCGCTACCAAGTCGAAGCAAAAGGATTTTCCTTTGTGGAGGTGCTATCAGCCTGCCCCACCAACTGGGGTATGAGTCCGTTGGTGGCAAACGAACGGGTTGGTGGTGAAATGTGCGAACATTTCAAACTTGGAGTGTATAAGAACACGGCAAACCTTTGATTCCTGCCGTTGTTTGCAAGATTGTCGTATGATGATCAAAAGACGCTCAAATGCCATAAAGAGCGGACTCCATGGTAAAAGGGGTTCTTAATGCGACACGACTTATTTATTGCCGGATTTGGTGGTCAGGGTGTACTTCTGGCAGGGACCGTACTCTCATATGCCGCTATTATTGAGGGGAAAAATGTTTCCTATCTTCCGTCCTACGGCCCGGAAAAACGGGGTGGCGCGGCCATGTGCACGGTTGTGATGACCGACGGTGATGTGGGTTCGCCCGTGGTCGGAAATCCTTCGGTCGGCATACTCTTGAACCAGCTGTCCCTGGATAAATATGGACCGAAGATTAAACCTGGCGGTATTTGCATAGTCAATTCATCCCTTGCCGATACGTCACGTTTTGACAGGCATGACATAGAGGTACTGGCAATACCCATGAATGAAATCGCCATGGATTTGGGAGATACAAGACTGTCCAACATGGTTGCACTGGGAGCCTATGCGGCAAAGACCGGAGCAGTCCAGAAAAGCTCCCTGGAAAAAGCGCTGACCGATGCGCTCCCCGAACGAAACCATAAATTCATACCAATCAACATCCAGGCCATAGAAGCAGGTGCCGACATGATACACAGGGCCTCCACCGCGACGGGTCAAACTGTTGGCGGAATGGATTTCCACAAGCCGGAAAAACCCTTGACGGTCTAACGTGACTTTGCTATAAAACACTTGGCTGATGGGGGATCGTCTAGCGGCAGGACTGCGGACTCTGACTCCGCCAACCAAGGTTCGAATCCTTGTCCCCCAGCCATTCTCGCTTTGGAATTATCTATTCCGATGCTTTTTGGATACAACTTACATGGTCCCATCGTCTAGCGGTTAGGACACCGGCCTTTCACGTCGGTAACAGGGGTTCAAGTCCCCTTGGGATCACCATTTTCTCTTCTCCCATTCTTCATTTTTGTCTCTTCTCACATTTCGTACTGACAGTCTTCTTCTCTTTGAAAACAACATCAGGGTTTCCCTCATAACACGTAGAATTTGACAATTGACCTCGAAACAAAGCTCTTCAGGTGTATTGAGGGTCTGAAAACGTAAGCGCCGTCATTGGTCCGCCTGATTTTGTCACTAAATCATAAGCACCCGGAATTCCCTTCTTTGCGGTTGCGGGAGTGGTAATCCTGTGTTATAAAAAGTCTAACCTAAATTACCGGAGTTACACGCATGATCGGCCTGGACAGAATAATTGAGAACGCTTTGCTGGAAGACATTCATACCGGAGACATAACAACCCTTGCGGTCGTTCCGGAAAGCAGAAAAATTCGGGCCAGGCTTGTGGCGAAGGAGCCGATGATCCTATGCGGAGTAAACATTGCAGCCAGAGTTTTTCACTACCTGGACCATGCCATTGACTTTAAATCCCACCGAACGGAAGGAAGCGTTCTCACAGCCTGCGATATCATCGCCGAAATCACAGGCGAGGCGTCCCTCCTGCTGCAGGGTGAACGTGTCGCCCTGAATCTGCTGCAACGCATGAGTGGAATTGCAACTTTGACATCACAATTTGTCGAGGCAGTAAAAGGGACAAAGGCAAGAGTGGTAGATACCCGCAAAACTACACCCGGACTGCGGCAACTTGAGAAATACGCCGTTCGCATCGGTGGCGGGATGAACCATCGCACGGGACTTTACGACGGAGTCCTGATCAAAGAAAACCACATAGCCGCCGCCGGAGGGATATCCGTGGCAATCAGGAGGGCAAAGGAATATATCCCTCATACCATGAAAATCGAGATTGAAACCGAGACGCTGGTGCAGGTCCAGGAGGCACTTGAAGCGGGCGCGGACATAATCATGTTGGACAACATGGACACTGAAACCATGAAGAATGCTGTGAACATGATCTCCGGAAGGGCACTCGTTGAAGCTTCGGGCGGAGTTAATCTGGACACCATTCGGGGGATAGCCGAAACAGGGGTTGATATCATCTCCGTCGGCGCCCTTACCCATTCGGCAAGGGCCATGGACATTTCCATGCTGATGGAGGATTTTTGAAAGAGTTCCCTGATCAGGCTGCACAAAGCCATGTCCGATCAATTGATCAGAAGATCATAGGGCTTTTTCGCAAATATCCCGGGAAAATCGTCTCCGGAGAAGAGCTGGGAACGGCATTAAACATCTCCCGAACGGCGGTCTGGAAACACATCAAAACCCTTCAGGAGTTGGGCTTTCGTATCGAGGCGGTTCCATCCCAGGGATACCGTTTATTGAGCTCTCCCGATATCCTCATAGCTGAGGAAATTACCTCGGGTCTGACAACCGGAAGGATAGGAAAAAAAATCATCTGTTTCAGGAAAACGGATTCGACCAATCAGATAGCTTTCAAGCTCGCAGAGCAGGAAGCAGAAGAAGGAACCGTGGTAATAGCCGAAGAACAGAGCCACGGGAAAGGGAGACTCGGAAGACACTGGGAATCACCTTACGGTGTGAATCTTTACTGTTCCATTATTCTCCGCCCCCCCATCTTGCCGGCACAGGCCGCTCAGTTCACCTTCCTTTCCGCCGTTGCGGTTGCCAAGGCCATCGAAACAACGACTTCTTTGACTCCTCGCATCAAGTGGCCTAACGACGTCCTCGTAAACGGTATGAAAGTATCCGGGATGCTGAACGAAATGAGTGCGGAGACCGAGAAAATCAATTTCATAGTTCTCGGTATCGGTGTCAACATAAACATGAGGCGAGAACAGTTCCCAAAAGAATTACGCCATCCTGCAAGTTCCCTGTACCTGGAAAGCGGCAAACCGGTAGATCGCACGGAGTTTACGAGAACCCTTCTGACGGACTTCGATTTTCTTTACGAAGACTATCTGCGGCGCGGCGTTAGCTCTGTCAAGGAACAGTTACTTGCAAGGAGCGCTTTCATGGGAAAGAAAGTAAAGGTGTCTTTCCATGACCGTGAATCATTTGGTATTGCGGCCGGGCTGGATGATGATGGCGCCCTTTTGCTTCAACTCTCCGACGGTAAAATCGAGAAAGTACTGGCAGGTGATGTCCACATTCTGTAATAGTGTGCCCCTTCGCAATTTGGAACCGGATCTCGCCGCTGAGGACAGGATACATGCTTCTGGTCATTGACATTGGAAACACCAATATCGTACTTGGCATTTATGAGGGTGAAAAACTGGTCATGGACTGGCGAATTTCCACGGACGCCGCCAAGACCGTCGACGAGTATTCCGTTCTGATTCACGAGTTGTTCCGGTTTTCCGGGGTCAACGTCGGGGATATAAAGGACATAATTCTATCGTCGGTAGTCCCCGTTTTGACCGGAGTTCTGGAGAAACTTTCGCACAAGTACTTCCATTTGAAACCGTATATTGTCGGCCCGGGAATCAAAACCGGCATGCCCATTCAATACGAGAATCCAAAGGAAGTCGGCGCGGATCGAATCGTCAACGCAGTTGCCGGTTTCGAGAAATACAAGACATCTCTCATCATTGTCGATTTTGGAACAGCAACCACCTTTGATTACGTCAACGGGAAAGGACACTACTGCGGCGGTGCAATCGCCCCCGGACTCATGATTTCCACGGAAGCGCTTTTCCGGAAAGCCAGCAAACTGCCCCGCGTTGAAGTAGCAAAACCACCGTCGGTCATAGCCAGGAACACAATTAACTCCATGCAGGCCGGCATCTTTTATGGATATGTCGGGCTTGTCGACGAAATAGTCTCACGGATCAAATCGGAAAGCAGAGAATCTCCCAAGGTACTCGCGACTGGCGGTCTAGCTCGCCTGATCGCGCCGGAATCAAAGACCATAGAAATCATTGAAGAATTCTTGACATTGGAGGGTCTGCGCATACTTTACTACAGAAATCTGGACACCATCTGAACCAGGCTTACCAACTCGTGAAAAATCCAAAATGGCTAGTCGATGCTGTAAAGAAATAAAATCTCACAGGAGGCTTTATGGCAAAGTACGACACATCGAAGTTGAGAAACGTTGGCATTGTGGCACACGGAGGGGCTGGTAAAACCTCTCTCACAGAGGCGATGCTGTTCAGCGCCGGGATGATCGACCGTTTGGGAAGAGTGGATGAAGGCACCTCGACCATGGATTTTGAGCCGGAAGAGATCAAACGAAGAATTTCCGTTTCGTCCGCTTTACATCATTGCGAATGGAATGGACACGGTCTCCACATCGTCGACACCCCCGGCTATGGCGACTTCATAGCCGATACCCGCTCCTGCCTCCGCGTTCTGGGTGGTGCCGTGGTCATCATATCGGCCATTTCCGGCGTCAAGGTACAGACCGAGGAAGTTTGGGAATGGGCCAACGAAACCGAGATTCCGCGAATCGCCTTTGTGAACAAGATGGACCGGGAACGGGCCAATTTCTACAGGGCGATCGGTGACATGGAAAAGGCCCTCAAGGCCAGAGCCGTAGCCGTGCAGTTGCCGCTCGGCGCCGAGGAAAACTTCGAAGGTGTCATCGACCTGATTAAAATGAAAGCCTACCGTTACAGAAAGGACACTTCCGGAAAATTTATTGGGGAAGAGATCCCTGCCGAATACCTTGACGAAGCACGGGATTTGCGGGAGAAACTGGTGGAAACCGTTGCTGAGGCATATGATGCCCTTACAGAAAAATTTCTGGAGACCGGTGAACTGAGTGAAGAAGAAATTTTAGACGGCCTTCGGGTCGGTACTCTGCGCAACACCTTTACTCCAGTATTCTGCGGATCGGCGCTGTTAAACATTGGCATCAGCCACCTCCTCGATTATATATGTACCTGCCTCCCCTCTCCCCTGGAACGTGGCCGTATGATCGGTACCGATCCAAAAACGAAGGAAGTGATTGAGAGAGCGCCTGACGAAAAGGAGCCATTTTCAGCCCTAGTCTTTAAAACTACATCAGACCCATATACCGGGAAGATTACCGTATTCAGGGTTTACTCCGGAGTTTTGAACTCTGACTCGACCATTTATAATCCCAACCGTGACTGCACGGAACGCGTCGGGCAGGTATACGAACTTGAAGGAAAAAAACAGAGACCGGTTAAACAGGCTGTGGCCGGTGATATAGTTGCGGTCGCCAAACTGAAAGAGACGGTTTCCGGGGACACCCTTTGCGATCCCGACAAACCCATCATATACGAGCCCGCGTCCACTCTCGAACCGGTTATCTCCTATGCAATCCAGCCGAAATCCAAGAATGACGAAGACAAGATACATGGTTCCCTGCAGCGTCTTATGGAAGAAGATCCCACATTGAAGCTGCGACGCGACGACCAGACAAAAGAACTGATCATTTCCGGAATGGGACAGGTACACCTTGAAGTAACCATGGAAAAACTGAAACGCAAATTCGGTGTCGAAGTGGAACTGAAAACCCCGAAGGTACCATATCTGGAAACGATTCGCAGTAGCGTCAAAGTCCAGGGGAAATACAAGAAACAGTCCGGGGGTCGTGGCCAGTACGGAGACTGCTGGGTGGAATTCTCTCCTCTGGAGCGAGGACAAGGCTTCATATTCGAGGACAAGATTGTCGGCGGTGTCATACCGAAACAGTACATTCCTGCAGTCGATAAAGGCATACAGGAGGCCTCTCTGGACGGCTCTTTGGCAGGCTATCCCGTTGTAGACTTCAAAGCTAAATTGTACGACGGGTCTTTCCATACCGTAGACTCATCGGAAATGGCTTTCAAGATCGCAGGATCCATGGCATTCAAAAAAGCCATGGAATCCGCAAAGCCGGTTATCCTGGAGCCCATACTGAAGATGAAGATTACCGTTCCGGAAGAGTGCATGGGGGACATCATCGGTGACCTCAATTCCAGGCGCGGCAAGGTCGTCGGGGTGGAGCCGAAAGCGAATTCCCAGATAATCAGGGCAGTAGTTCCCATGTCGGAGGTGCTGGCCTATGCAACGGATCTTCGTTCCATGACAAGCGATCGGGGTCTGTTCACGACGGAATTTTCCCACTATGAAGAGGTTCCAAGCCACCTGGCGCAGAAAGTAATAAGTGAAATCGCGGTAACCAAGAGCGCATAGAACACATTAGAGAAAAGCAGGAGACGGATTGATATTATGAAACGGTTTTTATTGCAGGGTACTGTAGTCAGAAATCTTTTACAGGGAGAATCGGGCAAAATCCATCGGGGGGTTTTGCTCGCAGTCTTTCTCATTATTGCCGTTGGTGTTTATGTTTACTACTTCACCGACCTTATCAAACCCGGGGAAGATAATGGGATCGAGACTTTCCACGGTTCCCTTGTCAAAAAGCCTTTGCCTCAACGTCCGGTAACAGCTGCTGCAGTTCAGGAGGAAAAGCCTGCAACTGAAACGCAACAGATTGCAGCTGTTCCAGGGCAAAAAACCGAAGCCGGCCCGGCGACTCCGGTTAAACCTTCTATAGAGCAAAAGATTTCTTCTACACCACAAACCGGGACAAAACAAGAGAACATTGATTCCTTATTCGCAAAAGCGGCCAAGTCGGAGACAAAGACTCACATGCCATCCTCCGGACACCCATCCCCAGACAAGCGGAAACCGGCAAGCAATGAAAACATCGTGGCACAGCAGGGAGAATCCAAACCGGTAACACCAGCAGCACATGCCACAAAATCGGCCTCAAAACCTTCGAACGGCACCTATACCCTACAGATAGGAGTGTATGTTACAACCAACGCAATGCTGGCTCAAAAAGCAAGGCTGAAAACGGCAGGTTTGAATCCGGTGGTTACCAAAGGGCCCAATAAGATGGAACCGATGAACAGGCTTTTAATCGGCGAATTTGAAAATTACGCCGAAGCAGCCATCCAAAAGCAAAAGCTCGGAAAAGCAACGCAGGATGCATTTATTCTTCCTGAAAAAGGGAAATACGTACTCTATGCCGGCTCGTATTTCGTGAAGCAGAGTGCGGAAAAGGAGCGTATCCGATTGATTGAGGCCGGTTTCAAACCTGAAGTCAGGAAAACGAGCATACCGGTATCGACCACAAGATTGACGGCAGGAAATTTCCAATCCAGAAAATCCGCTGAACAGGAGGCCGAACGCTTGAAAAATTTGGGAATTAAGGCTTCTGTAGTTCGTCCTGGGTCTTAACGAAATGCAGTCGGGACAGAAAGCGAAACTGAAAATATCCGCACAGGCGGCTGCTTTGCTTCAGGCAGACACCCCCAGGGAAGAAAAATTGAAGGCATCCCGCGGAGAAATCCGTCTCGATCCATCCGATCTTGTCGCCGTTCTGCTGTATCTGAGCCGTGGCCAGGACGGTGAACTGAGAAACTTTTCGCTCGGCAGCATGAAAGCACTCGGTGAGGATATCCTTACCGCCGTTTGCTCCAGACCGGATACGCAACCGCTTATTCTTGACACACTTGCCCGGGTCCATTTCGAAAATCCTCGGGTGGCCTTTCAGGCTGCAATGCACCCCAACGTGAACAGAAGTACATTGACATTCCTAGCGGAACGTGGCGTCGAAGCGGCACAATTACTTCTGGAGGCGGAAGAACAGGAGAAGCTGGACGCCGAGGCCGCCAAAATGCAAAAGAAAACAGCGGATTCATCCACACGCTCTGTATCGTCAGAAAAGGATGGCATGGAGTCCAAGAGTAAATATCAGCAAACGCAAGAGCTTGGAATACCGCAAAGAATCAAGTTTGCCCTCACTGGAGACAAAGAGTGGCGATCTCTGTTGATCAGAGACAATAACAAAGTGGTTTCACGATCCGTTTTAAAAAACCCGCGGATAACCGAGCAGGAAGTACTGGTGATCTGCAAGTCTTCAGTGAAGAATGACGAAATTCTCCGGCTTATCTGCACGAACAAGGAGTGGACCAAGAGTCACCAAATCAGAAAGGCCCTGATTGAAAACCACAAGACACCACTTCATTACTCACTTCGCTTCCTTACTTTTTTTAGCGACAAGGAACTTTCATTTCTGGCTAGGAGTAAAAATGTCTCTTCGGTCATAGTAACCCAGGCGAGAAGAATGCTGGTTAATAGAAAATCTGGTAAATAGGGAGGATCCCCATGGCGTTGGTACACCATGAAAAAAAAGAAATTAACGCGAAAATAGTCTATTACGGACCAGGATTGGGCGGCAAAACGACGAATCTCAAGTTTCTCTATGAAAAGATGAAACCCGAATACCGGGGGCAGCTGAAGTTCCTGAACACGAAAAGCGGCAAAATGCTTTTCTTCGACTTCATGCGCCCCGACCAGATCGGGGTACAGGGCTATGATGTCCGATTTCATATCTATACCGTTCCGGATGAAATTACCGATTTTGCCTTATGGAAAACGGTGTTAAAGGGAATGGACGGACTGGTTTTTGTAGCCGATTCGGAGCCGTACCGGTTGCCGGACAATCTGCTGAGCCTGGAAAAATTGAACGAATATCTGCTAACACAGGGAAAGGGAATAACGGATATTCCATGCCTGTTCCAGTGCAATAAACAGGATATTCCCGGGGCGACAACCCTGGAAGAAATGAAAGACATCCTGCGCGCCACTGATTACCGCATGATCCCGGCATCGGCGCAAAAGGGGGAAGGAGTGCTGAATACCCTTTCGACTATTGTTAAAATGGTTGTTCAGGCACTTCGTGAATCGCCACCGGAAGTTGAGGCGGAACAAATTCATGCACCACAGGTCGAGGAGCCTGTTTCGCCCTCATACGGAATGGAAATCGGAGAGACACCGGCCGAGGCACCCTCCTCCGCAACGGAAGAAGTGATACCCGAGACTGCATCGGTAGGTATCCCCAGCCAGGAATTCATGTCCGACAATACGGAAATTTTGACGGAAAACGAAGCAGTTGCTTTCTCCGAGCAGTGTGAAGAAACAGTGGCGATGGCAATTGAGGCAAACCCCGAACCGGAAGAAGAGGTCATTTGTGAACCGCCACCGGCATTTATTTCCTTCACTGGTTTTACTGCCGCGCCGGCAACTCATTTTGCTGAAGCTGAAGAGTTAGAACGCCCAACCGAAACATTTGAATCCAGTCTGCCGGCTACGGAGGTAGATTTCGCAGGTGAAATCGAACAGGTTGCGCCGGGCCATCTGCGTTTGCCGATTACTGTCAAGTGCGGACAGGAAGTGAAAAGGATATCGATAAACCTCAAGATTTCCATCGAAACACCAGAAAGCTGAGAACACTGTCACAATTTGCACACGGCGTCCATAGGCGGGCTGACAACAGCGGCCTGCCACTGGATTGCAACAGCCATCGGCCTTGCCTGCGGGGCTGGTTTATATGCATTGGCACCGTTTGTAGCACTTCTGGCCATTGTTTCCCTGATTTTTCTGAAAAAAATTGAAAACCGGCTGGGAAAAGACACATACAGTTCGCTGAGAGTGTGGAGTGAAGATATCGACGATCAGATGAACAGAATAGAAACATTTCTGGCGAACCATCGCTTGCAGCCTTTGAATCCGACCATCGAGAAGGATATCCGGAACCGAGAAATATTCATAGGATTTGAAATCAAGATGGGTGCCAGGGATACTGCGCACAAGATACTTGAAAACATCGCGGCAATTCCGGGAGTCAACAGGGTTCGTCTGGAATGAGTGCAGGCGGATTCCCGTCCTTTGTTTCTTTGTCGACGACGACGAGTCTGATGTTCATGCGACGAATGATTTCCTCGATTTTTCTGAGTTTGTCTCTGTACTCATGCAGATAATAGTTCCGTCTGCCTTTATCGTGAAACGTAATACCCTTTTCAAGCATCTCGATGCGGCTTTTAGCAACCGCTTTCATCATTTCCAGAGCTTCCCTCGTTTCAGACATACAATCCTCCCGCGGGAATCCGGCGGTATTTCCCTGCTCGACACATTAGCAATCAGGAAATAGGCTTAACCTCCGCACTCCGTATCCTGGCGAAATCCTTCATAGCATGAAGAAGATCATAGGCAACAGCCAAGCCTCCCCTGCCTATACCCATTTCAACGTCATCTTCAACTCCGTGGAAATCGGACCCGCCGGTCATCAGCAGGCCGTGTTCCTGTGCGAGCCCCTCGAAAAAAATCATGTCGTCCTTGAAACACAGGTTATTAAAGACCTCGATTCCATTTAGACCCATGTCGGCCCATTGCCGAATGAGATCCCTCAGAAGTCTTCTATCGTCCGATATGCTCGGTGGATGAGCAATGACCGATATTCCCCCCAACCGCCTTATTTCCGCCAAGGCCTCCTCCATAGGGAAATACTGTTTCGGCACATCAAAGGGCTCCAGATATCTTTTGAACGCCTCCTGCACATTACGGACGGCGCCCTTATCAACAAGAATTTTTGCGATGTGCAGCCGGCTTACGGACTCAGTGGCAATGGACAGTACTTCGTCATAGGTTATGCCCGTTTTGTTTTCAAAAACAAGCCTTGCCTGTATCTTTTCCACTATGGCCCGGGCGCGGCTGTCACGCCTCTGGCGAAATTCTGCCAGTTTTCTTGCCAGTTCTGCATCCCTGTGATCGATGAAGTATCCAAGCAGGTGGACATCCCTTAAAGTCTTGTATGCTACGGACAACTCCACAGCCGGCACGACTTCGACACCTGATTTGAGTCCCGCCTCCAGCGCTTCATCGACGCCTTCGGTGGAATCGTGGTCCGCTATGGCAATAGCCTTCAATCCTCTCTGGGCAGCCATGGCCACTAATTCCGCCGGGCGATAGACCCCGTCGGAGTAACATGAATGTATGTGCAGATCCACGTATTTTTCCACTATTAAGACCTCAACAGGGGATTCATGACCGGATAATTACCCTAAGCCGGCCGGTTACTTTCATTATAATCAACAATACTGAGCTGTTCAACCTGCGGGGGAACAAACAGTTTACTGTTGCTCTGGCAACCGCGTTTTGTGTAGAATCCATCACTAACGTTACAGCGGTCTGGAGGCGTGATGAAACCCGAGGAAATCCACGAAGCAATAGAGATACTTTGCGAAGCGGTCAAAAAATGGAAGACACCAGCGGTGACCATCGTCTCCCAGCGTGAAGGCAACCCCTTCAAGGTTCTGATTTCCTGTATCCTTTCCCTGCGCACCCAGGACAGGACGACCGGGGCTGCATCCGATCGTCTCTTCGCCCTCGCCGACACACCTTTCAAGATGGTCGACCTGACACCGGAAACCATCGAGAATGCAATATATCCTGTCGGCTTTTACCGCAACAAAACTGCACACATCCTGGGCATCTGCCGGACCCTCAACGAAAGATACGGAGGAACGGTACCTGACAATATAGACGAGCTGATGAAGTTCAAGGGAGTCGGGCGCAAAACAGCAAATCTAGTGGTAACTCTCGGTTTCGGCAAGCCCGGAATCTGCGTCGATACTCATGTTCACCGCATCTGCAACCGGTGGGGATATGTTTCGACCAGGACTCCCGACGAGACTGAGTTCGCCCTGCGCAAAAAGCTTCCGAAGAAATACTGGCTGATCATCAACGACCTTCTTGTTACCTTCGGTCAGAACCAGTGCACACCGGTTTCTCCCAAATGTTCCACCTGCTCTATTTACCATCTGTGCGACAGGATCGGTGTCGGAAAATCGCGATAGCCATACTGACGGACGACCAAAGAAGCGACAAGCATCGCCCCACTGCCTACCTTAAAATATCCATTACCTTCTGTTTTTGCTTAAACAACTCAGTTTTGCCAAGTTCATCTAGAGTGCGTTCTCGCGGGTATTTGTGCCGGCCTCGATCCCCTCTGAACTTCAGCTTCATCAGATCCTTGTTAAAGAAATCATGGGCGCAACCTTCCAACCGTGCTGCAAAATCAATAAAATCAGTTCGAATCAGCACACCCGCTTCTTTTAGCGCTTCGTCTGACGAGGCATGAGACTGCTCGTAAAGATTTACGAAATAATCAAGAAATAAAGTGACTTCCCGTTTTACGGTAGCAGACAACCAACTGTCTGCCTTGGTCTGAAGCCTCATGAGCTCTGACAAGAAGTCATCCATATTCCTTCGACTTTGCATGATCAGGGGGCATCGTTTAAGTTCTTTCTTCTGATCCTCCCCACCAAGAAAGACCATAGACCTAATTACATTCGTTATATCGATCAAGTTCTCATACGCTTCGAGCTTTTTGTCGAAGAGTTTTTCGCCAATTCTTGACCTGTTTTCTCTTGCCGTTATCAAATGATTGATAAAACAGGCGATCATGGCGCCGAAAAGGACACCGGCCAATGCAACCACGGCATAGGCACTCTCAGCCAAGAATTCCTCCATAAAACCTCCTAATACTCAACCAATGATTAATGCATTTTATCAATTTTTCAGAATTATGCAGGTGGTTAGTATTCAGTTTCAGGCATTGTGTCAGGCCTTCCTTGTCAAAAGCGCCACATTTTCAACATGGGGCGTCTGGGGAAACATGTCGACGGGCTGGATCTCGTGAGTGCAAAATCCGAGTCCGGCAAGAATGTCGAGGTCCCGCGACAGGGTCTGGGGTGAACAGGATACGTAGATGACCTTTTCCGGCTTGAGGGCCGCAACATTCCTGAGCACTTTCTCGTCGCAACCCTTTCGCGGGGGGTTCAGAACGATCACGTCTGTTTTTCTCCCCTCTTCCCGAAGTTCGTCAAGAAGTTCCGCGGCATCGCCCGCCTCGAAACGGCAGTTGCGGATGCCGTTCAACCGCGCATTTTTTTCCGCATCTGCGACGGCGTCACCGACAGTCTCAAATCCAATGACCTCTTTCGCCTTTCCGGCAAGATAGAGGGAGATACCGCCGACGCCACAATAAACGTCAAGTATGGTCTCGCTGCCGGACAGCGCGCTCCATTCCAGGACTTTCCCGTAAACGGCACGTGCGCCGCTGCTGTTGATCTGGAAAAAGGAGTTAGGAGAGATAAGGAAGCGGATATTTCCTATCGAATCGGTGACAGCATGCTCTCTTGTGACAAAGTGGTTCTGCTGTCCCAGGATGACGTTCCCTGCCGAGCTGTTGACATTCTGGGCGACTACGGAAACTTCCGGAACCTGTGCCTGCACGTATTTGGCAAGGTGATGGATCTCGTTGAAGCTACGAAGGGCAGTGACGAATATGACCATTGCCCGGTTTTCGGCCTCAGAAACCCTGACCACCAGGTATCGAAGGATGCCCGAACCGGTTCTTGAACTGTAAATGGGTACCTTGCCCTTTTTGATCCCCTCCTTCACCGCCGTCACCACCCTGTTGATCAGAGGATTGTGGAGCGGGCACTCACTTATATCCACAACATCGTGGGAGCTGGGGCGATATATCCCGATGACTGGATCGGCGAATTTCCCGGCAACGACCAGTTTTGCGGAATTGCGATATCCCAGCGGTCTGTCGGAAGGTATGACCGGGTGAACAGGAATTGATCGCAGCGACGGATATCCATGGATAAAGCGTTCCACCATTTCCCTTTTCCAGGCAATCTGGGCGTGGTACTGCATCTGCACCAGCGGACAGCCGTCACACGCTGCTCCTTTGTCACAGGCGGGTTTTGCCACACGGACCGGTGATTTGCGCAGGACCTTGACCAGTTCGGCAAAGGTTTCCCGTCGCCCGACAAATGTTATTCTGGCCCGGACCAGTTCGTCGGGCATCACCCCCCTGACCAGGACAGAAACCCCTTCAACAAGACTTGTTCCATATCCCTCATGATTCAGTGACGTGATGGCGCAGTCAATGACCTGTCCAACAGTAAACGGCTTCTTTTTTTCGATATGCTTCGGCTTCGATTCTCTTCTGTCGGTTTTAGTTTTCATAAATGTAATAAATAGCAATACCGCAGATTTGTCAATCACTCCTTAATGACGGGCAAACACCAAACCCGCCTTGACTTTGTTCGCGCGAATCCGCTAATATAACCAGCTATGAAAAAAATGACCAGACAGATCCGGATCGGTGAAATTAAGGTCGGCGGCGGGGCTCCCTGCTCCGTTCAATCCATGTGTAATACCGACACACGCGACAAAGCCGCCACCTTGAAACAAATCGGCGCCCTTGCCGAAGCGGGCTGCGAATTGGTGCGCTGCGCGGTGCTCGACATGGAAGCAGCAGAGGCGCTCGGTGAAATTAAGGCAGGATGTTCTATACCACTGATAGCAGATATCCATTTTGACTACAAACTGGCGCTGAAAACTATCGAAAAGGGCATTGACGCACTTCGAATCAACCCGGGAAACATAGGGGAGAAATGGAAAGTAGCCGAAGTGGTGCATGCCGCCTCGGAGCGTAATGTTCCGATCAGGATCGGCGTGAACGCCGGCTCCCTGGAGAAGGAACTCCTGGCAAAATACGGCCACCCCACCCCTGAGGCCATGGTCGAATCCGCTCTCGGCCATGTGCGGATTCTCGAGGATCTGGGGTTTGAGCGGATCAAGATATCCCTAAAGGCATCGGATGTAATGAAGACCATAGAGGCCTACCGGCTCCTGTCCAATACTGTCGATTATCCCCTCCACATCGGCATTACAGAAGCCGGCACCATTTTTTCAGGCACCATCAAATCCGCTGTTGGACTCGGCATTCTCCTCGCCGAAGGAATAGGCGATACCATGAGGGTGTCCCTTACCGGAGACCCGGTGGACGAGGTGCGCGTTGCCTATGAAATCTTGAAAGCGCTCCGTCTGCGTCAACATGGTATCAACCTCGTTTCATGCCCAACTTGCGGCCGGTGTCAGATCGATCTCATAAAGCTGGCACTGGAAGTCGAAAAGAGACTCCAGGTCGTCAAGAAGCCGCTTACCGTGGCTATAATGGGATGTGTTGTAAACGGTCCGGGAGAGGCTCGTGAAGCTGATGTCGGCATAGCCGGGGGAAAGGGCGAAGGTCTGTTGTTCCGGCGTGGTGAAATTGTGCGCAAAGTCCCTGAAAGCGAACTTGCCGACGCCTTGTTGGAAGAAGTGGAGAAGATGGTGGACAAATCATAGGGGCGGCTTCTGCCTTCCCGTTTTTCACACCGTGGGGCGCGCCTTGGTGCGCCCAGGTGGGCGGAGCAAGCGCCACCCCTACCGGACTCATCAATTATTCAAAGGAAAATTTATGCGTTATTCACAATATTTCATTCCCACCGTGAAGGAAACGCCCGCAGACGCGGAGGTCGTATCCCACAAGCTCATGCTGCGCGCCGGCATGATCAGAAAGCTGGCAGCAGGCATCTACAACTATCTCCCGCTGGGTCTCCGCTCTATCCGCAAGGTCGAAAACATTGTCCGAGAAGAGATGAACCGTGCCGGGGCAATCGAGATACTTATGCCCGCGGTTAT
>DATEVI010000053.1:0-6934 GCA_035281865.1 Geobacteraceae bacterium
GGGGTTCACCTGATCGACCTCGCTCGTTGTTTCCTCGGCGATTTCACCGAGGTATCGGGGTCTGCCCATACGTACTTTTGGAAGATGCCGGTCGATGATAACGCCTTTCTCCTGCTGAAAACCCCTGGAGGGCAATCCGCCTTTCTGCACGTGAGTTGCACCGAGTGGAAGAACCTCTTCTCCCTGGAGATCTACGGGCGGGATGCAAAGCTCCACATCGAAGGGCTGGGAGGCAGCTACGGGGTCGAGCGGATCGCTTTCTACAAGATGCTCCCGGAGATGGGCCCCCCGGAGACGACGATCTGGGAGTACCCGACAGCGGACGATTCGTGGGCCGTGGAATTCGCGGAGTTCCTGGAGGACATACGGGTGAGCCGGACACCTCGGGCGAGTTTGATCGACGCCCGAGCCGCGATTGCCGTCGTTGAAAAAATCTACGCGGAGTCCGGTTATGATCATCGCTCGTAGCCCTCTGCGCATTACCCTCGGCGGAGGGGGAACTGATCTCCCTTCTTACTACCGCGAGCATGGAGGATTCCTGATCGCGGCGGCGATCGACAAGTACGTGTACGTGACCATCATGCGTCCATTCGTGCCCGGCATCTTCCTTAAATATTCGAAGCTCGAGCACGTGGAACAAGTTGATGCAGTAAACCACCCGATTATCCGTGAGGCGATCCGGATTCTGGACTTTAAGACGCCCCAACTGGAGATCACGACCCTCGCCGACATCCCTTCGGGCACGGGCCTCGGGTCTTCCGGGAGCTTCACCACCGCCCTGCTCAAGGCATTGTACGCCCATCGGCGGAGACTGCTCCACCCGAGTGAACTGGCCGCAATCGCGTGCGACATAGAGATCAACCGGCTCAAGGAACCGATCGGAAAGCAGGACCAGTACATCGCCGCCTACGGCGGCATCACCTGCTTCCGGTTCAACGGAAACGACGAGGTTGAGGCGTTCCCGCTCAACATCTCCATGGATACCCTGTTCGACCTGGAGGACAACCTCCTGCTCTTCTTTACCGGCTACGCCCGGAGTGCCGGCAGCATCCTCAAGGACCAGGACGACAAGAGCCGAAAGGCGGACGCTGAGATGCTGAACAACCTCCATTACGTCAAGGAACTGGGTTACCGAAGCCAGAAGGTACTGGAATCCGGCCGTTCCGCCGAGTTTGGCGAGATACTGCACGAGCACTGGCTTCACAAGAGAAAGCGGTCTAGTGGGATGAGCAACCCGCAGGTGGACGAATGGTATGAGCTTGGGCGAGCCAACGGGGCCGTTGGCGGAAAACTTGTAGGTGCCGGCGGCGGAGGGTTCCTCATGTTCTACGCACAGGACCGCAACAAGCTCCGCCACGCGATGGCGCGGGCAGGGCTGGAGGAAGTCCGCTTCCGCTTCGATTTCGAGGGGACCAAGATCCTCTTGGCATGACCCTTCCGGTAGCAATCTTGGCAGGTGGACTTGCTACCCGCCTCCAGCCGATCACAGAAACGATTCCCAAGGTTTTGGTGGAAGTCGCGGGGAAACCGTTCGCAGAGCACCAACTGGAGCTGCTGCGGCGCAATGGGGTTACCCGGGTGGTCTTCTGCATCGGGCACATGGGAGAAAAGGTCCGCGAAACCCTTGGGAAAGGCCTCCGTCAGGGGATGAGGATCGAGTACTCTTTCGATGGCCCGAAGCTTCTGGGTACGGGAGGTGCTCTGCGGAACGCCCTACCTTTCCTCGGCGAGGCGTTTCTCGTCATTTACGGCGACACCTACCTGGAGTGCGACTACGCGGCTGTTGAGCGGACCTTCCTCGAAAGCGGCAAGGCGGGGCTGATGGCGGTCTTCCGCAACGCAGGGAAGTGGGACCGGAGCAACGTGGTCTACCGGGACGGAAAGATCATCAACTACGACAAGAGGAACCGGATGCCCGATATGGAGCATATCGACTACGGGTTGGGAGCACTTCGATCCGAGGTGTTCGCGCCCTACCCCGCCGGAGAGCCCATTGACTTGGAGGCTGTCTACCGGGATCTGCTTGCGCGCGGCGAGTTGGCCGCGTTCGAGGTCACGCGTCGCTTCTACGAAATCGGCTCCCACGAGGGGCTGGAAGAAGCGCGAAACTATCTGTCCGGGAAGGAAGCGAAGGGATGAACTACGCGAAACAACACATTGACGAGGCGATCCGGATCCTGTCGACCCTCGATAGCGACGCTATCGAGCGGATGGCGGTCCTTCTTGTCGGCCTGCGCGAGCGGGGAGGGCGGCTCTTCTTCCTGGGGGTCGGAGGAAGCGCTGCGAACTGCTCCCACACAGTGAACGACTTCCGGAAAATCGCGGGTATCGAGGCGTATACGCCCACCGACAATGTGTCGGAACTTACGGCCCGAACAAACGACGAAGGTTGGGCGAGCGTTTTCGTCGAGTGGCTCAAAGGGAGCCGGCTGAAAGCCAGGGATATGATCTTTGTCTTATCAGTCGGTGGCGGAAATCTCGAAAAGAACGTTAGCCCGAACCTCGTTACTGCCCTGCAGTATGCCAAAGAGGTCGGGGCGCAGATCGTGGGCGTGGTGGGGCGGGACGGGGGCTACACGGCCCAGGTCGCCGACGCATGCGTCATCGTTCCCTCCGTTAACCCGGGAAACGTGACACCACACACCGAAGCGTTCCAGTCGGTCATCGGCCACCTGTTGGTCTCGCACCCGGCGCTGAAGGTCGCACAGACGAAGTGGGAATCGGTGAAGTGACCCATCGTGCGGTTTTCCTCGACCGGGACGGGGTGATCAACCGCGCCTCCGTCCGGGACGGAAGGCCGTATCCTCCGTCTGGTCCGGAGGAATTGGAGATCCTCCCGGGCGTCCCGGAGGCGCTTTTTCGGCTGTCGGCAGCAGGGTTTCGGCTTGTCGTGGTCACGAACCAACCGGACGTGGCGAGAGGAAGACAGTCAAGGGAGTCGGTGGAGGCAATCCACTCAGTTCTCCGCAATCAACTGCCCATCGACGAATTTCGGGTCTGCTATCACGATGATGCAGACCATTGCAACTGCCGGAAACCAGAGCCAGGTATGCTGCTTGATGCCGCCCGCGACGCGCGATTAGATTTATCGAACAGCTTCGTGGTGGGCGACCGCTGGCGGGACATCGAGGCGGGGAAACGGGCGGGCTGCTCGACGATTTTCATCGACGCCGGGTACGAGGAGAGACGACCCGACAGGCCGGACGTGTGCGTTTGTTCTCTCTCTGAGGCGACAAGTTGGGTTCTGTCGAGGACGAAACGAGAACTATAAGAACGACTTCAAGGGAGGTTTCCGGGTGAAGTCCATCCAGGATCTGAAAGTGAAGATTTTTGCTGATGGTGCAGACCGGAACGGAATGCTGGAAATGTATGCAAAACCCTATATCAAGGGGTTCACAACGAACCCGACGCTGATGCGGAAAGCGGCCGTCGCTGATTATCGTGCTTTCGCGCTCGATATCCTGAAAGCAATCCCTGACCGTCCAATCTCGTTTGAGGTTTTTTCCGATGAGTTTTCCGAAATGGAGCGCCAAGCGATCGAGATTTCCGGCTGGGGCCAGAATGTCTACGTTAAGATTCCAATCACCAATACTCGACGTGAGCCTGCGTATGACCTTATCCGCCGTCTGACATGCACGGGCGTTAAATTGAATGTTACGGCAATGCTGCCGTTGTGTCAGGTGCGTGATTTGTGCCAATGCCTGACTGGTGGGGCGTTGGCTTACGTATCTGTTTTTGCAGGGCGAATTGCCGACACGGGACGCGATCCCGTGCCGCTTATGGCGGCGGCGGTGGAGTTGCTGCGAGACGTGCCGAATGCGGAGCTTATCTGGGCGAGTCCGCGCGAACTACTCAATATTTTCCAGGCAGATGAAATTGGCTGCCACATAATCACCGTTACAAATGACATTTTGAAGAAATTGCCGCTGGTCGGGAAGGAACTGGGTGATTATTCGCTGGATACGGTGAAACTGTTTTACAGCGATGCCCAAAAAGCGGGGTATTGTTTGTAATGCGCAATCAGGAGCGCAACCCATATCCAACGCCTTTATGGACCTATCACTGATTATCTCTTAAACTCCCGATAAATATATGGACCTCACAATACTCATTTGTACGTATAATTCTGCTGTCAGACTTCCAGAGACTTTGCAGCATTTAAAGAACCAGAAACATACGGAGAACATCGCATGGGAAGTCTTAATAGTAGATTATTTATCAACGGATGATACTGCAAATATAGCAAGAAGAGTTTGGGAAGACTACCCGATATCTTTGCATATCCTCAATGAGACAAAGCCAGGGAAAACACCTGCATTGGAAACGGGACTTAATGCGGCACGCGGCACTGCGGTTTGCATTATAGATGATGATAATTGGGTATTTGAGAACTATGTATTTGTAGCGCACACCACATTGCAGGGTCATCCTGATATAGGTGTAATAGGGGCATACGGGGAGGCTCATTGCGAAATTGAACCGCCACATTGGTTTGCGGAAAATGAAGGCAGCTACGCCGTCGGGAGTCAAGGGAAGGATTCGGGTTATGTGGAAGACAAGAGAAGACTCTGGTTCTGGGGCGCCGGATCGGTTATTAGAAAAGAGGCCTGGTTAAAAGCGAAGAGAAGAGGATTTGTACCTAGATTAAACCCCACACGCGGTGCAGAATCGACCCAATTTAAGAAAGGATTTATAGGAGGGGAGGATCCGGAGCTATGCTTTGCGATTCAATTGGTTGGCTATCGACTTTGGTATGAGCCAAGCTTAAAATATAAGCACTTCATTCCCCAAGCTAGGCTTTCTGAAAAGTTTATTCTTGATGCGGCATCTGGTGTATCGGCTGCGGCACCGATCCTTAGGATATATTTGGCAGAGGTAACGCCCAGATCATTTTTAGGACTTGTACGAAAAACAATTTATAAAAATTGGTTATTACATTTGCTTAATATTTATTTAAATTTTGCAAAGTCATTGATAAAGTTATCTTTGTTGAGTAATATGAAAGATAAATCATTAACAAAGGCTACGATAAAAAGCAGTTTTAATGCACAAATCAGGGCGATGTATGATTTACGTAAAACATTTAAGAATCTTATCGGATCAATCCATGGCCTAACAATAATATGCGATGGAGATCGTCATTAGAAAAACTGAACCGGGATGATTTTTATAAAATATGATAAGTAAAAATATATATTTAACAAAAACAGACTTTCTGTTCTTTACTATATTTTATGTCTTAATCTTTGTTGTGATATTTGCTGGTCTTCCGGGTTGGTTGTGCTTCGTATTACTAATTGGCGTATTCCTCGTGCACATAGCACATAATAAAAATATGACCTTATTGTATCCATTTGCTATTTTTCCTTTTAAGTTTGTGATAAGAGCACCTGATTTTGATGGAGTTTTTCTTGTCGTTTTACCTGATATTATCGTTCTTACCACTATTATTATCTATATACTCCAAGTATTATCAACAAAACTGACAATGAGACGTAAAAGATTAGCTTTATCAGTGCTACTTTTGTTGCACATTTTTTTCTCAGCGCTAATATTGTATTTCCATGTTTTTGACATAGGGTATATTCCAATTTTAATAAGAACCTATTTTCTCCCATTACTATTCCTTTTTGTAATGATCCGCGCTTCTTTAGATGATGGCATGCTGCCTCAACATGCTTTACGGATCTTTGTGATCTCAATTACATTTGTTGCGTGTTTGGCTTTATCACAATACTTTAGTATTATAAAAATTCCGTCTAATGAACAATATCTTCAACCATTATTTTTATCTGCTGGGAATAAAGAAGGAAGTTTACGATACGCTAGTCGCGCCGTGATAGTATTAGGTGATGTATTTAGAATTAATTTACTAACAGGCGGCGGTATCGGATCATCTGGAGCAGTCTTCGTACTTGTTTCAATTCTGTGCTTTGCTGGTCTTATTTCTGGCATTAACCGCATAATGCTCTATGTGATGGGTTTCGTGTGTTTTTTTGCTGGTTTATTATCAGCATCTACGTCTGTCATAATTCCAATCTCAGTATTTATATTGTTACTGAATCTCCCAAAAAGGAAGCAATCGCTTTTCAAATCACTTTTGTTATTATTAAGCACATTACCTTTACTTTATGCTATTTATAAAGTTGAAATTATCAACGATACTTCGGCCATTAATTATTATATGCCTATAGCTTATGACGTGATGACTGAAAGTTTTTCAAATGTTAATCTGAATTCTATTTTATTTGGAACAGGTCCAGCTATCTTCTCAAGTGGATATGAATTGGTGCCTGATCGTTATATTATTGACGTCGGTATTTTTCTTGTATTGCAGGAAACTGGATTTTTCAACTTTATTGTTTTTTTCAGCTTTCTATTAGGTGTAATTTATGTTGCGTTAAAAAATATATGGAAGTCTTCTGACAAATTGGCGATTCTTCATGCATTTCCTCTCATCACGCTTTGTCTTCTGGTTCACGCGAACTTTTCAATAGTGGCTCCGTTCTATGTGTTATTTGCCGGATCCGCGGCAGGGGTGTTATCAAGTCCAACAAATAGTGAGGAACAATTGGGCCGTAAGCCAACTCTTTTAAACTCAAGGGACGCATGAACTGGATGAGCAATAAATTAGTTGTTCCATGCAGCCAGGAAGGCAGTGATGGTGTAACTTCATCCTGCATAAGTGAGAAGATTTCGAATTTCCCGCTTGTAACCATAGTCACAGTTGTGAGAAATGGGGCGAAATACCTCAAATGTGCCATTGAGTCTATCATATCCCAGAGCTATAAAAATATCGAGTACATCATCATTGATGGAGGTTCAACTGACGGGACTTTAGAGATTATTAAACAATATGAATTTGCTGTGAAACTATGGATTAGTGAGTCAGATAATGGAATATATGATGCCATGAATAAAGGTATTAACTTGG
>DATEVI010000054.1:0-2349 GCA_035281865.1 Geobacteraceae bacterium
AGGGCGGCCTGGCCATGCACGCTGCCGGCATACGCGTTGAAGATGGGACCGTGGCATTTGCTGCACGGAGCTCCGGTTGCTGCGTCATAGGCGGCTTTGGGCATCACCGCATGAGGACTGTGGCAGTCCGTGCAGATGGGCGCGCTCGGGTTGCCATCACGGAGGAGGGCGGCATGAATGCTGCCCTCGTACAGCTTGAATATGGCGGCGTGACAAGACTGGCACACCTTCGTCAGCGCGAGCGAGTTTTCACGGATACTGGCGATCTGCGTCTTGAGCGGAGG
The DNA here is from genome assembly GCA_035281865.1 of Geobacteraceae bacterium. Taxonomy (GTDB): domain Bacteria; phylum Desulfobacterota; class Desulfuromonadia; order Geobacterales; family Geobacteraceae; genus CAIWTU01. Next base: position 285 of record DATEVI010000054.1, read on the forward strand.
ATGGGGCTCGAGCGCGATGTTGCGATGGCAGACGGCGCATCCGATCATGTTATGAACCGATTTCGAAAACGCCGGTTCTTCCACGTGCAGGGAAAGTGTTTCTCCGTTCGCCAGTTTTTTCTCGAGCCCCTTGACGGAATGGCAGCCGAGGCATTCCTGGTCCGCTTTGGAAAGAACGCTGCCGGCGGCGCGGGCGGTCAGGCTCGTAACAGCGAGCACTACCATCACCACCAATGCCAGCCTGGCAGTCATGATCAGGTCCGCGTGGAACTTCGTTCCGGTCATTTTGAGTGCGTTCCGGCAGATCGCCATTTCAATCCTCTATTGTTGCTTGATATCAAACCGCCAAAGTCTCCATCGTTTTCCCCTCGTCCAGCCACTGGGTCAACCCATGCGGCCTAATTACTTTTGCAAAGGCAAATGAATGATAAACGTTGTACCTTTTCCAGGTTCGCTTTCGACGTTAATCGTTCCGTTATGGTTATCTATTATTCTCCATATAACCGCCAGTCCAAGCCCGGTTCCGTGTTTCCCTTTGGTAGTGTAAAACGGCTCGAACAATCTGGACAGATTCTCTTTTGGAATTCCCTGCCCGGTATCGGCAATTCTTACTTCTATGTAGTCTTTTTGCCCTGCCTCATCCATTGCCTGCCACTTTTGCCAGGCACATTCCGGATTTGGGCAGCCCTCGAACATTCCATGCGGCGGTACTTCAAAACGGTAAACGGGTGACCCGCACTCCGGACATTTGATATTTTCGTCGATTAATGAAACGTTGCATAGGGGACATGAAACCTGCAACTCCTTTCCCCGCCTGATTTCAATCCCGTACTGGTGCCTGTGTTTTCCATAAACGGGATCCAGGTTGATGGTGCCAATATTACCCTTTGAAACGGCTTTCACTTTTATGGTCGGCAAGCCGTTAATTTTTATTTCGTCATCCATCAGGGCATGTTTCCTGGGGCAGACGGCAGTTTTTATCTGTGCTAATCCATAGGGTGAAAGAGAAATTAAAGATGGATTGACGGAAATCCTGCCTCCGCCGTCCCCAATTGCATCGGCGGCATTGACCAGCAGGTTTATGAAAACCTGCTGAATCTGATTTGCATCGACCGTTACTTCGGGTAAAGAGGTATCAAGATCCGCATCAAGCTCGATCCGCTTGAGCAATAACTGGCTGGCGACTACTTCTATGGCGCTTCTTACGATCTTATTGATGTCCGCATTATGCATCTTGGGAACAGACGGCCGGGCAAAATCGAGCAGGTTTTTTACGATCTCCCTGCACCGTATTGTTTCTCTGACCACGACTCCAAGGTCTTCCTGGGCCTCGGCATTGTCCTTTGTCCTGTTAAGAAGAAAACTGCTGTAGGTCAATACCGCCGTTAACGGATTGTTTATCTCGTGAGCAACTCCTGCTGCAAGCCTCCCCAGCGATGCCATTTTATCGGATTGGAAAAGCTGTAGTCTTGCTTCTGCCAAATTCCTGGTCATTTTATTGAATGATTTCGCAAGAATCCCGAGTTCGTCCTCACCGAGATTATCTATGGTGTAATTGAAATTACCTGAACTGACCTGGTGGGTTGCTTTCACTAATTCCCTGACAGGCTTGCCTATCCACTTTCTGACGAAATAGGCGATAAAGAGGCTCAAAGCAAGGGTCGCGATAACCGCCAGGACGATCAATCTGAATTTGCTGTCTTCAATTTGCTGATCCACGTCGGTGAGGTCCATCTTGATATCAAGTACTCCCAGCACTGTCTGGTCTCTTGTGTGTGCATGGCAGGCCGCTTGATAACAGGAGGGCTCGTTGTAAATTGGATTGATTACGGCAAGTATGCGTGGCGAATCCTGGCTGATCCGATAAATGCGCATTCTTTCACTTATCGAAAGTTTCTCCAGTGGTTGATTTTCAGTGTGGCATGCATAGCAGCTTTCGGCACGCTTATCGACCATCTTCCCGATCAACTCTTTTTTGGAAGAGAGCGTTACCACGCCTTCCTTGTTCAATATCCGAATTTCCATGATGCTGGGTTCATGCGAGACCGTATTGATGATTGCATGT
>DATEVI010000055.1:0-5804 GCA_035281865.1 Geobacteraceae bacterium
TACGTCAATAACTCTTCCGATGATCTTCGTGTTGGGATCGGGTTTGAATGGTGCATAGGAAGGGTTGTCCGGCGCCAGAAATATCTCATTTGTCTTGAGCCTGTAACGTCTCAGGATGGTCTCTCCCCATCTGTTGTGGACCAAAACGATATCCCTGTTTCGGATATCCCCGTCAGCCTGGAAGATTACCAGGTCACCGTCACGAATAGTCGGCGCCATGAAATCTCCATAGTTGATAATTGAAAAACACCCTTCAGGCATATTCGGCAGAGAAACATGATCTGAAACGTCTTCGTTATTTATTCGTTGTGGAAATTCGGAGGGTATTTGCCTGAGCAGCGGGATAGCCGTGGTGCCCCGATACGTCGCGTCCTGCACCGACAATGAAGGCTTTTTAAACATGTCGCCTGTACCGGTTTCCAGCCATTCCTGGTTTATTACATAGAGATGACAAAGTGCTATCAAAAGGGTATCGGAAGGGACCTTTTTCCCCCGTTCGAGACCGCTTAAAAAGCCCTGGACTATACCCAGGGTGTCCGCGAATTGTTTCTGAGTCAGGCCTTTGGCCTGTCTTATTTGCTTGATTCGTGGGCCAACAGAAATCTCTGAGCGATTATTATCATTGGTCATATGTATTTTCTCTTAAATTAATATCACTGTAACAATATTTTTACTTGACAATAAATTTCGTAGCGATACATTATAGAAGCAATTAATGGGATTAACATCTTTTTTACCTGAAAAAGATGCTTAACTATAGCATGGCGTCACATTTAGAACAAGAAAAAAATTACTTAGAAATATATTGCTGTCCGTTCTCGGGACGTGATGGAAATTGACGATGGGAGCCTGGTGGGTTGAAAGAGGTATGGTGACAATACCTCGTCAGGTCGACAATCCGGGATGAAGCGTATGATGAGGAAATACAAAAAAAATGAATCGATTGATCTGCTGGTGGACCTCAAGAGGCATCATTTGCTTGGGGATTTCAATCTGACACTATATCGTAAGCATGGTGCCGACGCTGTAAGGAAGGGCGCTCCATTCAGGCAATGCAGTTCGATAGTACAGAATCCGTTCAGCAATAAAATCGTCATTCCTTTCCTGGAGAAGCAGATAGGCGAAGTCTTGAAAACCGACAAACCGATTATCTGCCGGACGCACGGCGGACTCCTGAGCTTTCTCATCCCGTTCCGTGTCGGTTCTGAATCGCTTTGCCTTGTCGGCGATGGTGTGCGTGAAAATTCGATAGACTGTTTGAGACTGGAGGAGTTTTGCCGGAGAAGGAAAACCGACGTATCCGAGGTCCTCGAACAAATCGAAAAGCTTCCCGCTAAAGCTTGCGACGATGTGAAAGATATCGCCGCACGGATTCGAGAGGGGCTCCTGGAGCTCGAGGAGGAAAATGATTATGGATTACTTATCGATAAAACCAGGCATCGTCTTAATAGTATCGTGCGCGGTTTTTCCCAGATAGATGAGTCTAAAACCGCGGAAGATGTAGTGTCTTTCTCCGGCAAAATTCTCAGCACGCTATTCGACTCTGCTAAAATTGCCTTCGGCCTGCGCGATGAAACAGGAAAGGGCTTTATTCTGAAAGGAACAAGAGGCCTTCCAGAGGAATTGGGCAGCATTCCCGAAGACAAGCTGTCGCTCTTCATTGCTCCGAACGCGATCAAAAGGACGAATAAACCGGAGAAAGAAATCAGGGCCCTGCTTCCTGCGCTCGATGCGGAAAGCTTGGCATGCTTTCCATTGGAGACTCATGGCGTCATCCTCGGGTTCGTTGCGCTTTGTGACACCGAACTCGACCAGATGGAAGACGGTCTGGTGGAATTGCTGGCGAACAGAATTACCGCTAAATTCATTCAGCTTGCAAAGGAGAGAGAGCAAATGCTTGTCGGTTCCATGTCAAGCAGCCTGATGTCGCTCACTCATACTCTCCTTTTTTCGGAAAACAACGAGGAGCTTTACCGGAGCATCCTGGAAATCGGAGCGGACCTGGTCGGGGCGTCGCGGGGGTCGATCATGCTGGTAGACAAGAACGGAAAAAATCTCCACATCGGCTTCTGCAAGGGTATGAACATGCACGTCGCCCGTAGTATAACCGTCAAGCTGGGTGAAGGGATAGCCGGCAGGGTGGCAAGCAGCGGCGTTCCCCTCCTGGTCGATGATATTGAAAAGGACAGCAGGGTGGCAATGCCCAATCGACCCCGTTTCAAAACTAAATCCCTGCTTTGTGTGCCCTTGAAGCTCAAGGACAGGAGCATAGGCGTTCTGAATATGTCAGACAAAGAAAACGGGGGGACATTCAACGAATCGGACCTGAATCTGCTTGCGTCCTTCGCCAATCTTGCATCATTGATGATAGAGCGATCGTGGGTTCTTGAGAGATCCTTCATGCTTGAAAGGCTTTCGGTCACCGACCACTTGACCGGACTGTACAATCACCGTTACCTGAGAAACAGGCTTGAAGAGGAGCTGAACAGGAGTACCCGTAATGAGCTCAATCTCTCCATCATCTTTATTGATATTGATTTCTTCAAGATTTACAACGACTTCTGCGGTCATCTTGCCGGAGACGCCGCATTAAAGAAGACTGCCGACATATTGAGGGCTTTTGTGCGGGACATGGATGTCGTGGTACGATACGGCGGAGAGGAATTCTGCATCGTCCTGCCTGATACCTCGAAGGAAGAGGCAGTGGTCGTAGCCGAAAGAATAAGGCAGGAGATTGAAAAAGAGAAATTTCCCAACGAGGAGAACTTGCCGCACGGACGTCTGACCGCAAGCATCGGCATAGCCTCCTTTCCCGAAGACGGGCATACCTTCACTACTCTGGTCCACTCAGCGGATCTTGCCCTGTACAGGGCGAAGGCGAACGGCAGAAACCGTGTGGAGCTCGGACAACCGGCGCTGCATAAGGACCTTGCCGTTACCGGAAACTCGGACAGGCTTACCCCACTCCCAGAATAACGCTGGAGGCCTTGAACATCGTACAGACCTGGTCGCCCTCTTTAAGACCGAGGCTGATGGCGCTCTCATTGGTGATTACGGCGCTGATCGTATTGCCGCCGGAAAATTCCACATTCAGTTCGGTATTGACGGCTCCTTTTCTCAGCTTGATTATCTTGCCGCACAACTTGTTGCGTGCGCTCACCTTGACGTCCTGTACTTCGGTGCTGACAATGACGGAGCTTGCCTTGATAATGGCGTAGGCGTCCTTTCCTTCCTGCAAGCCGAGGTCCGCCACGCTCTCGTTGGTGATTATGGCGATTATGTGATCGCCGCCTTTCAGGGCGAGGGATACCTCGGTATTGACGGATCCTTTGACAATTTTCCCTACCGTACCGGAATATATGTTCCGTGCGCTCACTTTCATGGAAATCCTCTTGAGAAATTTGTAGAGAGTGTCTACGTCCCCCATTTTATCTTCCAGGTTTGCAAGAAATTTATCGTGTTCCTCGTTTATAATGCGGTATTTCCTGATGACTTCCTTCCCGCTTTCCGTAAGTCTTGTGCCCCCTCCCGATTTACCGCCGGTTTTTCGCACAAACAGGGGCTTGTCTGAAAGGTTGTTGATTGCGTCAATGGTGTCCCAGGCCGTTTTGTAGCAGATACCGACAGCCTTGGCGGCTTTGGTTATGGAGCCGCACTCGTCGATCTTTTCCAGCAGGGCGATCCTGCCGCTTCCCAGAAACTCCATGTCCGTCTTCTTGAAAGAGACTGTCCCGGAAACCTCGATCTGTTTCTTTGACTTGCGCATAATGTGGCTGATACTCCTTTATTGTATAATTCTGATAGATACGCCTAAAGTATCCTGAGTCTTAGTTATGGAGGCCCATGGTGCGGTTGCTGTCTCTTGCCGGCACGGGGTAGCATCTTCATGAAAGAAAGTGCCGTCAGCAGGGAATACTAACACATATCAAAAAAAAAGTCCCAAATCTGTTGAGGTTGTCAGGAAACCAATTTTCCGAGATCGGCAAATGGACCATGCCAAAACATGGGCGATGCATATTAATCATTGAAAACGGCTGAATTGTGGCGTAAGAATGTCTCAAAATCCATATATGGTTAGCCTTGAATAATGAACATATCCGCATTCATAATGGCAATGATCTGTCTCTTTACCCTGTTTCCGTTGAAGACGGTAAATGGGGACGAAGGGGGCTATAAGTACCTGTGGGGCGGGTTTTCCACTTCGCTCATTGGTCGTTCTCCCGCTCAGATGCAGAACGCCGGTCGCGCCGCGTTGGATATCGACGGGATCATCATTCCGCCCGGTGGCGTTTTCAGCTTCAATAAGCTTGTCGGAGGGCGGGACAGGGAAAAAGGGTACACGCGCGCCCCCATGATCGACGGCTCCGGATATCTGCAAGACATCCCGGGTGGTGGAATCTGCCAGCTCGCAACGACCATCTACAATGCCGCTCTCTATGCCGGCCTGGAAATTGTGGAACGTCATCCGCATTCCCGCGCCGTATCGTATGTTCCGCCAGGACGGGACGCGACGATAGCCACCTGGCGCAAGGACCTGAAACTGCGAAATCCCCATCGGCTGCCCCTCGTTCTGAGAATCAGCATGAAAGACCTGCGTATGACTGCCGGTTTCTGGTCGATAGAGGATAAGCAGTTCAAGATTGAAATCGTCACGGAAAGCATCCCTCTTGAGCCTTCCACGGCAGCGGCGGAGTCTGCCGGTAGTGGCTGCCGGGGCGGACAAGCGGGAGGAACGGGTTTTTCCGTCATTACCAGGCGTTTTGTCCGGGAAGGCGATCAGGTCCGGGAACAGGCAGCTTCGCAGGATTTTTACCCACCTCCAACGAGGGTATTGAAAGGCGATCGACCGTGAAGTCGTTAGCAATTGCACTGATTTTCTGTTTACTCCTGTCAACGGGTGAATTGCAAGCCACACCGGGATATACTTCGAATGCTTCCGGTTCGGGCATATCGCAACTCAGGGACGGGACAAACCATCCTGCTTCTTTTTTTGACGATAATGGCCGGACGGAGGAGCTTCTCAACTATGCGAAGGGAGCTTTTCTTGCCCGTCTGGGTTTTTCCGAACCCGTTATACCTCCCGAATTCCTGGTTGGATTTCAGCACGCGTGCTTTGTCACTTTCTTTTCCGGGAAAAAAGTAATTGCCTGTTTCGGCGGCTTTTATCCGCGCACGGGGAATGTTGCCGGAGAGATTGCGGAAAATATCAGGATGGCACTGCTTTTTGATCCCAGAGCACGTTCCATCGTCCGGAAAACCGCCCAGGCTTCCGATGTCCAGGTAACCTTTCCCGGAGAGCCGGTACCGGTAAAATCGTATGCGGAGATAAACCCGCTCCGCGAAGGAATGCTCGTGGAAAACGATCGCCACGGAGTCGCAATCGTGCCGGGTGAGGCGAAAACTGCTTCCTGGGCCTTCAGGGAAGCGATGAGGAGGCTTGGGGAAAAGGATCCGGCGAGCCTGAGAATTTTCAAATTTCAGGCATGGACCGTTTCCACCAGAACGCAGAAATGACCGCAAATTGACAGGAGTGCACAGGATATTCAAAATTAACGGCTTGTCCGTAAATTACTGCCTTAATTTGTTGATATTCAAATGGAATGAGGAGGGCGATTATGAAAATGAATTTCCCGGGAATTGCCGTTTTGCTCGCATTGCTGCTGATTTTGCCATGTGTTTCGTCTTCGGCAAAGGAACAGAATGGAGCTATTGAAGGGAGCGTCTACTCGGCCGAGACCAACCAGCCGATAAAGGACGCCCTGATAAGGTTGCTGAGGCAACATCCGAAAAGGCCACCGGTGCGC
>DATEVI010000056.1:0-9944 GCA_035281865.1 Geobacteraceae bacterium
CGGGAAAGCCGGAGCAGAGGAAGTGTCGTGTCCCGAAGCTGCATGACCTCCTTGCGTTCCACGGTAATGATATTTTTACTCTCCAGAGCAAGTGTTTCCTGAACCGAAGCTATCGGGACCGCATAGGAACGACCGGCCGCCGTGATCAGCAGCGCCTTGATTATGGCAAGGGTTATGGGGAGGGTAATGGTTACTCTCGTGCCGCGGCCGCTTTCACTGTTAATGTCCACCATCCCGGAAAGGGCCTCGATGTTGTTTCTCACAACATCCATGCCGACGCCACGGCCGGAGATTTCACTTACCTGCTCCGCCGTGGAAAGACCCGGCAGGAAGAGCAACTCAAGGGCCTCTTTGTCGGAGATACCCTCTCCATCCCTGATGTGACCGACTTCGACCGCTTTGCTCTTCACGCGTTGGATGTCTATTCCCCTGCCGTTATCTTCAACCTCGATGACGACATGGTTCCCCTTCTGGCAGGAGGAAAGGCGGATGGTCCCTTTTTCGTCCTTTCCCAGTCTGATCCGTTCCGCAGGCGTTTCTATTCCGTGATCGATGGAATTTCTTATGATATGCATCAGGGGATCCGACATGTCCTCGATGATCATCTTGTCCAGTTCGGTGTCCGCGCCGAAAATCCTGAGCTCGATCATTTTCCCCTGTTCACGGGATACCTTTCTGACAATGCGGGACATTTTATCGAAGAGTTGCCCCACGGGAGTCATTCTGATTTCCATGACCCTTTTCTGCAGTTCGTTCAGTTTTCTTTCTAGGCCCTTGGCGGCTTTGCCCAGTTCAACAGCCAGACTGGAAAATCCATGGCTGCGCAATCGGAGAGATAGATCGGCCACTGTCGAATGGGAAAGGATCAAGTCCCCGACAATATTCATGAGCTCGTCGAGCTTGCCTATGTCGACACGCATTGACCGGCTTACGCTCTTGGCGGTCATGGTCTGATCGTCAGCAACAGGAACAATGCCCGGGGATATCTCCGAGGAAGGTTCGGCAGGCTGAAGCTCAGGCAACGCCGGCAGATCTTTCTTCGGTACGGAGCCGAGCAGAGTGAGTGTAATTTCTTCGCTGCCGGTCATGGCCCGGATTTCAGACGTTTCAAACTCTGAGCCGAACAGTATCTCGAAGGCTATGGAGGTTTCCATGTTTCCTTCCGCACTTGGCAGAGTACTAATTACTTCACCGCCTTTTTTCAGGGCGTCGGTCAGTTCGCTCAGGTCCCGGTCAAAAGTCTCCAGGCTGTATGAAACGAACAGGGAGTAAATCTTTCTTCCTTTGCTGATGTTGGTCAGCAGCCTGTGCTCTTCATATTCGGTCAGTGCATTAAGAACCTTGGCCGGAAGTCCCAGAGCTTCCAGCGGAGAGACTTCGGGAGCCACCCGTGAGCCGCAGATGCAGGAATTTATTCTCTCCACCGCGCCGCTGATCTCTATCCCCGACGCACTATCGGTTTCCGCCGCGCGCACGAGCGCCCCAAGAAGCTCCATGGAGTCGAATAGGACATTTACCGTAGATTGTGTGATGGGAATTTTGCCCAGGCGGAGAAGATCGAGCAGATTCTCGAGGTTGTGTGCCAATTCCGCGATGGCGGTAAAACCGAACATCCCGGCAAGACCTTTCAGTGAATGTGCGCTCCTGAAAATGGAATTGACCACATCCGGATCGCATTCGCCCCTGTCGGCACAGTCACTTAGTGTGACCAGTTCCAAGCTCAGCTGATTGATAATTTCCTCGCTTTCGGCGAGAAAATCCTTGAGGGCTTTACCTGAGGGGTTGTCTGTTATCGTCATACGGATATCCCTGCTACACGAAGTGTTACCAAAACTCCGGCCCGGCCGGAAACAAGGCCGCAAAAAAGGAAATTATGGAATTGGACACAAAGCCTTCGCACCTACCCCAAGTATCTGCGGATCAGCTCAAGCAGCCGGTCGGGGTTGAAAGGTTTCACCAGGTATTCGTTGGCTCCCAACGCAATCCCCCTTTCCAGGTCCTTTTCGCCGCTCTCCGTAGAGATGATGAAAAGGGGTATGGACCGGTAATTGGGATTGTTCCTGACGTAGCTGATCAGTTCCAACCCGTTTATATCAGGCATGTTTATGTCGGTAATAATAAGGTCCACATGCTCACGCGGCAGCAAACGCAGGGCTTCGAAACCGCTGGTTGCCTCGACGATCTGGTAACCGTCCAGTGATTCAATGGTGGAAACCAGCAAGGAACGCGTGGTGGGAGAATCTTCTGTTATAAGAATCTTTTTCAAGTCCCCTCCTGATTTTTTTCTTTCAGCCTGCGCTGCAAGAGAGCCTTCTCCATCGCCATACCGGCCTGAGAGAGGAATATTTCAAGGGTATCGGTATCACCGATCTTTTCGTTCTCGGGCAGGTTATCGCCATACAAGAGGGCAACAACCTTTCCTTCACTAATGATCGGTCCCAGAAAAAACTCATCCGGGACTCCTCCTCCGAGTTTATCAAAAAGGTAGGAATCCCACTGCGATCCGTCGGGAACGGATTTAATTGCCAGTTGGCCGTCAACGACCTGCCTGAAAAGCGAGTCCTCGCTGAGAGGGATACGGATACTTCTCACTTTGGCATCGGCTTTCCCGGACGCGTCAACGATCCCGAACTGCCCGAGGCCGACTATCTCATCCCGCTTCACTATGAAAATGACAGCCCTGTTTATGAATTCGGAAGCGAAACGGAGAACAAGCAGGATAATACCGCCTCCCAGAGAGGGGTTATTCAGTTCTTCCAGAATTCCCCTCAACAGTGAGATGCCGGTGCTCCGATCCGACGGTTCGGGGGTTGGAGCCAGTTCCTCACCCATCTCCAGACGCAGTTCATCACCGAGGTTGACGGTAGCTCCTGCGTCGACCCGACCGACGCAGGGAGAGAGTCTGTTCAGCTCGACAATCAGTTTCCTGCCGAACGACCGCGTGGACTCCGAATCCGCCAGGTTTGACTTGCGCGGCTTGATGAGAAAGGGATAACCCATCCCCCTGACTGTCCTTTCGGCGTCGTTGTTGCTGTAATCCGCCATTACGAGGACATGCAGGTCCTGAAAATTGGTATGGATAAGCTCAAGAAGCTCCAGACCTCCCAGGATACCCGAACCGTCCATTCGCGGCATGATCAGGTCAACCAGCACAATTGGCCGTTTGTCCGCGCGATAAACGGTGTCAATATGAATCAGGGCATCCTCGCTCTTTTCAAAGGGAGATACCGAATATTTTCCCTCGGCGAGAATTCGTTCGATGGCCTCCCTGACAACAGATTCATCGTCCACGACAACTATGGCAGGACTTTCCTGTTCGGCGGGAGCTGCCGCTTGTGAATACCCGTCGGCCTGCTGCAGCAGATCAAAAGCGAGGTCGACATTCACCTCTGAGTGGGAAACATCAGTTTCAGACCCGTCACGCGTCCAGTCATCGGCAAGCTCGCCGTGATGCCGCATTTCATCAATGATTCTGGAACCTTCAATTGCAAGGAACTGGGGATTCAACCCCCGTTCGAGTCTGAACTGCAACGGGTCGCTATCGGCGACACCCGCATGCTCGTCATTGTCCTGCAATTCGAAGTCGAAGGTCCCTTCTGCCCAGGCAAAGAGCGAATAGACCACATTCTCGATCTGCTCCCGGACCACATCCTCTATACTTTCCTCGGGCACATTGAACTGCTTTGTCAGTATGGATCCGAGCCGCTCCCCGAAATTCATCTCCTGTTGAACGAAAAGAGCCTTTTTCAGAATCTGTAAGTCGATAATGCCTTTCTGGACCAGGGTCTCGCCCAGATTCAGCTGAAAACTGCTTGAAGATGCCCGCACAACCTGGCCGTGACGAAAAATGACCCTTCCTTCACGCCCCCTGCTGTATAGCGAGAGAGACCCCGACTTCCTGCTCAGGCTCACTATCTGCAGTATTTCACCAAGACCCAGGTCTTCCAGGTTACCGACAAGACTCATCTGAACAGCACTCTCACAAAGGGAATAGACGTTTCCACACCGGAAACGCAACCGGCTGCCAACCGGTTATGAAAACTCGGACAAAGGGTGAAATGCAGCAACGCAACAACACGGACAGTGCATAAACATGGCGATATGAAGCAATCCTCATGCCCGCATATGCATCCCGACGAAAGTTTTTTTGCCCGCACCAAGATACTGACGAAAAAATGTGCATCAGGGGAAAAACATGAAAAAAAACGGGCTCATCATAAACCATCCATGAACCCAAGTAAAGCAATTTGCTCCCCAATCACGTCTCTCTTCCCCTGAACATGAGACGTAACGGGGCACCGGAAAAGTCGAACGCCTGTCTCAGCATGTTCGACAGATATCGCTCATATGAGAAATGTATTCCTTCGGAACTGTTGGTAAAAAAGACAAAAGAAGGCGGCTTTGTGCCTACCTGTGAAGCGTAATAGAATTTCACCCGTTTTCCGCCGGCAAGGGGTGGATGGTGGTGCTCAACCGCCTCCTTCAGCACCCTGTTGAGTTCCGAAGTCGAAACCCGCTTGGAGTACTGCGCCATGACTTTCTCTACCTCTGACATGATCTGTCCGGTGCGCTGCCCCGTAAGGGCGGAAACAAAAACGATCGGGGCGAAATTCAGGTATTTGAAATCTGTTCGTATCCTGTCGATGAATTTTCCGGTAGTTGAATTGTCTTTTTTCAGCGTATCCCATTTGTTGACGACAAAGATGCATGCCTTTCCCGCCTCGTAGGCGTAACCTGCTATCTTCGCGTCATGCTCCACCACCCCTTCCTCCGCATTCAGAAGAATCAGCACGACATCGGCCCGCTCAATGCTGCGCAGGGCGTCCACCACGCTGTAGGTTTCCACCTGGAGACTGATTCTCCCCTTGCGCCGTATGCCCGCCGTATCTATCAGCAAGTAACGTTTCCGATTACAGCTATAATGTGTGTCGATGGAATCGCGGGTCGTTCCTGCCGTGGGATTGGCGACCACCCGCTCGTACCCGAGCAGACGGTTTACAAGGGACGATTTCCCCACATTCGGCCTTCCTACAACCGCGATCCTGGTTACATTTTCATCCTCTTTCGCGTCAGCGGTCCTTGGGAAAGCAGGTATGACCTCTTCCATAAGGCCATCGACCCCCCTGTTGTGTTCAGCGGAAATGGGGAAGATCCGATCTATTCCCAATGCATAGAAATCACCCAGGTCGGGCAATTGCTTTTCGCTTTCGACCTTGTTAGCGACATAGAAGACCGGCTTCTTGACCCTGCGCAGCAAATCCACTACCTCCCGGTCCGCCGGAGTCAGCCCCTCCCTGGCATCCATCACGAACAGAATGACATCCGCCTCTTCCATGGCCAGCCTCGACTGCTCCCGCATCTGCTGCAACAACCGGTCACTGCTTACCGGCTCGAACCCCCCGGTGTCTATGAGGGTAAACGGCACATCAAAGCGGTCCACGTCCGCATAATTACGGTCGCGGGTAACTCCCGGCATGTCGTGGACTATGGCCTTGCGTCGTCCATAAAGCCGGTTGAACAGGGTGGACTTTCCCACATTCGGCCTTCCGACTATTGCTACTACAGGCTTCATTCGTAACCAAACTCCTTCAGCATATGTTTGCTTTCACTCCAATCCCTGCGCACCTTGACGAACAACTCGAGGAAAACCCTTGAACCGAGAAGCTCTTCGATGTCTTTTCGGGCCTGTGTGCCGATCTTTTTCAGCATTTCACCCTTTTTCCCGATGATGATCCCTTTCTGGGAATCCCTTTCAACATTGATTGTGGCGGAGATCGAAATAAGGCTTCCGTCGTCGCGCTCCTTGAAGCTGTCTATCATTACGGCCACCGAGTAGGGGACTTCGTCACGGGTCATGCGGAAGACTTTCTCACGGATGATCTCGGCTACAATGAACCTTTCCGGCAGGTCGGTCAAAATGTCATCCGGAAAATAGCGAGGGCCTTCGGGAAGGTATCGGCACACCAGGTCGACAAGCCGCTCCACACCATCGCCATTCAGAGCTGAAACGGGAATGATCTCCCTGAAAGGATGAAGCGGAGCGAAGGAGGATATCATTTCAAGCAAAGCCTCCTTTTCTACCAGGTCGATCTTGTTGAAAACGAGGATCACCGGAACTTCCGCATCCTTGAGGATTTCGAGTATCTGTCTTTCGCGACCGGCAGAGGCACTGTCCGCCTCGACGAGAAACAGCACGACGTCCACCCCTTTGATGGATGCCAGCGCCGTTTCCACCATAAATTTATTGAGAATGGACCTCGGTTGATGGATTCCCGGGGTGTCGACAAATATGATTTGGGCATCCGGCCTGTTGAAAATCCCCTGGACACGGTTGCGAGTAGTTTGCGGCTTGTCCGAGGTAATAGTGATCTTGTCACCAAGGATGCGGTTCAACATGGTGGACTTTCCCACGTTCGGGCGCCCGATAATCGACACAAACCCCGAGTGGAACGGTTTCTCAGACATTTTCAATAACCTCCCGGCCATAATGTAAATCCCGGAGCATATTACCCTTTCTCACACCGCTGTCTGAGACTACTCTTAATTCGAGCGGGGAGAGCCCCGGATCAGGCCTGACTGCGGCAAGACGTATTCCGAATTGCCGTATTAATCTTCGTGCGTTTGTCCTTCTTTGCCCGGCCACATCGGAGACCCTGGACGGGCAACAAAAGACCGTTATCGTGTCGCCTAGTGGAACGGTATCATGGATTACCCCGCTAATAAGGTCGAAACAGAGCTCAGCCTCGACCATCTGCCGAAATGCGGGATGCCAGGGTCCCGCTACGATAACTCCTTCGGTCAACAGATCGGCCGTCGGTTGCAGTCCCATCCGGATCACCGGTACGTTTGACCGCCAGCACTCGACAAGCATGACTTTGCACAGTTGAACGGCCGCACCGAGGGTCATCGGGCGATAGGAACCACGCAGATACAACTCTTCGAGCGAAGTACCGGCAATTACCACTGTCGGATAGATACGCAGGAAATCAGGGTTAAGGGCCAGAGCGCGGTCCAGTGAGACAAGTGATTTTGCCGGAGTATCTCCGGGCAGGCCGGGCATAAGTTGTATACCCACGGCCAATCCCTCATCCTTGAGAATCGACACTGCGTTTTTCACTTCCTTACACCCGTGGCCCCGTCCTGAAAGCTCAAGCACATCACTGTCCATGGACTGGACGCCGAGTTCTACCGTAACTACCCCCATCTTTTTCAGGAAGGCAGCTGAAGCGGTGTCGACGGAATCGGGACGCGTGGAAATTCTGACAGAGCCTACCTCACCCGCGCTCAGCAGCGGCTGCAGCGGAACCAGCAACTGCTCCTGGACCGCCATCGGAAGGCTGGTGAAACTCCCGCCGAAAAAAGCGACTTCCAGTTCCTTTCCGTCAGCTGTCCGCCTGTATTCGTCTATTTTTCCAATGATATCACTTTCCCGGGGGAGCTCTTCCGCGGAACCGGAAATCTTTATCTGATCGCAGAAGACACACCGGTACGGACATCCCCGGTGCGATATGAAAAAAGGGACTGTCAACTTCTTCATGCGGTTTCTGGCGGGTTTTCAACACTCAAGCCGGCCACGGCCTCCCTTGCGGCGGCTTGCTCTGCTTCTTTCTTGCTCTTGCCCAGCCCCTTTCCCATACAGGTGTCTCCTGCAAAAACCGCAACCGTAAAAATTCGGTCATGGGGAGGGCCGGACTCATTTTCCAGGAGGTAGCGAGGAGGTTTCCCATGTATTTCCTGGATAATTTCCTGCAAACGCGTTTTATAGTCTTTGCCGCCGAATCTTCCGGAATTTTCGGAGATGAGAGGCCCGAAATGCTTTTCCAACAGCTCTTCAGCGGCAGCCGCCCCTCCATCCAGATAAACCGCTGCAACCAGGGCTTCATAGGCATCGGCGAGCACGGAATTCTTTTCCCTGCCTCCGGTCTTTTCCTCACCGCGTCCGAGTCGGAGAAATTGGCCCAGCACGATGCCCCCGGCAAGTTGCGCAAGGGTTTTCTCGTTGACCAGTGAAGCCCTTACCTTGGACAATTCCCCCTCTCCCGATTCGGGAAAGCTTTTGAGCAGTTTTGCGCTGACAAAAAAACCGAGTACGGCGTCCCCGAAGAACTCGAGCCGCTGGTTGTCCTTGTCTTTGCCGTCCCCCGACTCATGCACGAATGACTTGTGGGTCACGGCCTCCAGCAGAAGGTCCTTGCTGGTGAACCGGTAACCGATTGCCAGTTCCAGTTCGGAAAGCGAATTCTTTTTCGTTGTCATCATAAAAAAATATGTATTATTTCATTCCGCAGCGCAATTCATTTTCTGGGTTTCGAGTATACCGGAGTCATCCTGATTTAGCAATATATATGCGACTTGACAGGATTTTTGACTTGCCATATTCATGACGCTCCCCTATAATTTATCAATTTATGAGGAATACACGGGGCACTGCTGATGGCATGTTTTATAACGTTCGAAGGGATCGAAGGATGCGGCAAGACCACCCAGATGAAACTGCTTTCCGAGCGCCTGGCCAAGAAGGGCTACCCGGTGGTTGTAACACGGGAGCCGGGTGGGTGTCCGATTGCTTTGAAGATCCGGGAGATACTCCTTGATGCCGCCAACAGCGCCATGGTTCCCCTTGCGGAACTATTCCTCTACGCGGCTGCCCGCGCGCAGCATGTCGCCGAGATCATCAAACCGGCGCTTGATGCAGGGGACATTGTCCTATGCGACCGCTTTACCGATGCCACCATCGCCTACCAGGGATTTGGCAGGGAACTCGACCTCCCACTCATAGAAGAACTCAACCGCCTGGCGACCGGTCAGGTACAACCACAACTGACCATACTCATCGATTGCCCGGTAGAGATCGGGCTTAGCCGGGCAATTTCCCGGATAGACTCAACGACGGGCGCCAGGGAAGAACGTTTCGAACTGGAATCCGTTCAATTTCACCGGAGAGTGCGGGACGGATACCTGCGACTGGCCGCGGAAAATCCGGACAGGTTTATCGTGATTGACGGCAATCGGAATATCGAAGGCGTGGAAGAGACCATCAACGACGCCGTTCTTGCCAGACTCGCTGAAGGATGACAGGATATGCCTTTCTCCGACATAATCGGCCAGACGGCTCCGCTTTCAGTGCTCAGGCGTTCAATGGCCGCCGGCAGGATCGCCCATGCATACATCTTCAACGGCATTGAAGGGTGCGGAAAGAAAAAGACTGCCCTCGCATTCGTCGAAGCAATTTTCTGCAACGGCGTCGACGGTTGCGGCAGTTGCCCCACTTGCCGCAAGGTGGCCGCACTGCAGCATCCAGACCTGCATATTATCGAGCCTGACGGCGCCTTCATCAAAATCGACCAGATTCGCGATCTGCAGAAAGAGCTTTCCTATCGACCTTTCGAGGCACAGAAAAAAGTCTGTATCATGGAAGCCGCCGACAAGCTTAATCCTGCTGCCGGCAATGCCTTCCTGAAAACCCTCGAGGAACCGCCGGGAAACGCATTGCTTATACTGCTGACCACAAACATGGAAGCAGTTCTGCCTACAATCCTTTCCCGCTGCCAGACCCTGTCCTTCACCCCTCTTTCATTTGAAATAATAGATGAATATCTGCGCATGACAGGGGTCCCTGCGGAAACGGCACGGATATCCGCCTCTCTTGCCGGAGGCAGCCTGCAGAAGGCCCTGGAAATCTCCATGGAGGATTCGCTTCAGAAACGAGGAGACATCCTGAAAAAAATAGATTCCCTTTCTCAGGAGGAAATTACACCTCTCTTCACCCTCGCCGAAGAACTGGGAAACGAAAGAAACAAGGCCCTCGAGATCCTCGATATGCTGACATTATTCTGGCGGGACGTGCTCCTCATGCAGAGCGGCATTCCGGACCCGGTAAACAGCGATATTCTGCCACTTTTGAGGACGAAAGCTGCACGTTCAACCCCGGAAAAGACGATGGA
>DATEVI010000057.1:0-5749 GCA_035281865.1 Geobacteraceae bacterium
CGGTCTTCATCCGGTCAATTTCTTCTTCCAGGGTCACATCGCGTATGGACATGACGACTCCGGCAAATTGCCAGGTCTCGTCGAGAAGGGGGGACATGTTTACCCTGAGCTTCTTGTCCTTGATTTCCAGATACTCTTCCCGTCCTTCGGAAAGATGGTCACCCTTCTTCATTTCCCGTACGAATTCGACCAGCTGACAGAATCCCCCGAGAGAGCAAACCTGCTCAATATTCTGTCCCGCCACCCGGTGCGGAGGAACATCGAGAATTTTCTGGGCGGAGGGATTAAAGAGAATGATCCGATTGTGCTGGTCGGTGACCAGCATCCCCTCGGCCATGCTGGTCAATATGGCCTCCAGTCTACCCTTTTCCACCTCCAGGGCGACAGTCCTTTCCGCCACCTTGTTTTCCAGCTGTTCGTTCAACTCACGAAGGCTTCTGTTGAGTACCTCCAGATCGAGGGTCTTCTTTTTGATGGTCGTTTCCCTTTCCTCCAATGCATCTGTCATTCTGTTGAAGGAAGCGGCGAGGATACCGAATTCATCGGAAGCGAACACATTTGTACGGGAGGCGAAATCACCCTGTTCGATTCTTTGCGCAACCAGGGACAACTCGCGCACGGGCGCGGTCAATTTTCTTGCCAGCAGATAGGCGACAGCGAACGACAGAAATATGCCCAGGGCAGCGGACAGCAGAATATTTTCGAGGTTTTTCTTCCGTATGGAATCCAGTTCTTCTTTTGAGAGGGAAATTGGGGGGGAAACGAAATAACCGTGGCCGGGATCGTCGTTGGGAGAAAAGTGCGGACCGGACTCATGGCCCCTGGCCGAATTTTCCCGCGGGGATACGTCCATGTTCCCGATGCTTATGCAGAGAAATCCGGAATATGATATGAGAATTAGCAGCAGAAAGGAGGCAAAAAGCTTTGTTCGTATACTGACAAGAGGTTTCATATTGGCTGACCGTCAGTGGTTGACAAACTCTAGGTATCTTCCGATTTCAGGTCCCTTGCCATGAGCTCCATAACCGCATGCCGGGCCGGTTTGTCCTCATAGAGAATCTGATAAACCTTTTCCGTTATGGGCATATCGACATTGAGCCGCTGGGCAAGGCAGTAGGCCGACTGTGTCGTCTTCACCCCTTCCGCCACCATGCGCATTTCCGCAAGGATCTCGTTCAGGCGTTTTCCTTCTCCGAGCTTCATCCCCACGGTGCGGTTTCGCGACAGATCGCCGGTACACGTCAGAACAAGATCTCCCATTCCCGCCAACCCGGCAAAGGTAGAAGGAAGGGCTCCCAATGCTGCGCCTAAGCGGGCCATTTCAGCCAGACCGCGGGTTATCAGGGCGGCCCTGGTATTGTGACCCAGGCCCAGACCGTCGGAGATACCCGCCGCGATGGATATGACATTCTTTATCGATCCGCCCAACTCCACCCCGATCACGTCACTCTTGGTATAGACGCGGAAATATCCGGTGGAAAACGCATCCTGGACGCGTACCGATATTTCCGGATCCAGGGCGGCGGCTACTATTGCGGTCGGCATTTCCTGCGCCACCTCACGGGCAAAACTCGGGCCGGAAAGGACGCAGAATTTACTGAAAAGGGCCGGAGGAAGGATTTGTGCACAAACCTGGGACATGGTCAGAAGTGATTCGAGCTCGATTCCCTTTGAAGCGCTAACAATAATCGTCGTTTCATCAATGAATGGAAGCGCTTTCTGGAGAACCTCCCGGGTTACCTGGGAAGGGGTTACGGAAAGTACGAGATCCTTTCCGGAAACCGTTTCTTTCAGGTTGTCGGTATAATCGAGACGTTCGGACAATACAATGCCGGGGAGATAAAGGGAGTTGATGCGTGTCCTTTTCATCTCTTCCACACCGTGCGCCTCGTGTGCCCAGAGCACCACTTCCCGGCCTTTTTTCGCCAGAAGATTCGCCAGCGTAGTTCCCCAGCTTCCCGCTCCTATAACGCCTATTTTCATCAAAGCTCCCTATCTCCCGTAATCAGTATCCATCCGGAAACTTCAATCCCACAGTTCTTCGTCCTCGTCCCATTCCCGGTGCAGCCTGAAATCGAAGCCTTCCGCAACCGCTTCCCTGGTGATCTTCAGACTCTCGAGGGCAAACTGCCTCAGGAAAGGATTTCCCTGGCGAGGATAATGCGGGTACAGAAGATTCGACGCCACCGCAAGTGTCTTTTCCACCAGATTTTTTTCTCTCCCGGTCTTCACCATGAGGTCGGCAATCAGAAAGAGCCTCCTCGCCATCCTCTCACTGTCATTCGCGACCTTGTCCTGGATGAACCTTTCTATGAAATTTTCCACGGATTTCACGAGGCTCTGTTCAGTGGATTTATTATCCAGCAGATCATATTCTTCGGCCAGATCGAACAGCCTGCTGTCCGCGGTGAACCATCCGTCGAAATATTCTTCTTCAAACAGGGTCGTACTCTGTTCGGCCAACTTGTGGGACGCGGCAAGCTTGTGCAGGTCATAACCGGCAAAGTCGGGAGTATAAGGGTGAGGGACGAGGGCATCCGCCGGCAAAATGCGCCGCCGCACATAAAATTCCGCGGGCAGATAGGAGCAGTTCTTCCTGTTCAGGTGGAGTGCATCACGAATGAGGAGCACGGCATAATTATGATCGATCTCCGTCAGGGCCTCGTCGGAGGTGACTTCCTGCAGCAATTTCTCATATTTTTCCTGGGAAATGTCGCTGTAACCGAGGGCATCGACCATACCCCTGGTTTCGTGAATTTGCATGATCAGAACGTCCTGAAGCCCGTCAATATCACTGCGGGAGAACCACAGGGTCCTGTTGCCGGAACCGTCAATGGAACTGACGGCAGATGCGTACGTCGATCGGGCATGGCTGTCCATCGGCAGAATATCCGGGACGACACCCAGAAACGAAAGCCTTCGCAGACTCCGTTCGGCCAATTGGCGAAGATCGGTTTCCCCCCTGCAATCGAAAGCGGACAGCAATGCAGCGGCTCTTCCGTCTCTTATCTTGCCTAAAGTTACAATGGTTTCCCTGACTATTTTCCCGTCATCGAAACCAAGCAGTATCTCAAGCAGGCCCAGGACACGAAGATCCCGTATCCTTGCCAGGTAACCGATGAGTACCACCTGTGTCTCCTCGGGATAACAGAGAAAATCTTCCATAAAACGGATCAATCCCTCTACTCCCCTGTCGAGGAGTTTTGGAAGCACCGATTCGAGAGGACCGTTAATTTCAGCCAGAACCCTTGAAAAAGGCGGAGCGCTGAGGTCGATACCGTAATCCTCCAGCACCGCAAGAAGGGCAGCTCTGCCGTCCTCTTCCAGATCGCTCCGCTTCAGCGCAATACGGATAATGTGGTCGATCCAGACATCATCTTCAAAGAAATCGAGGAGGAATACATAACGGCTTATATGGTCGCTGTTTTCCTCGCGCCAGAGTCTTCGGATCAATGGAGAAAGAGCGCGTTTGCCGGCTTTCTGCAGCTTGACGCCGATCCTTTCCATCTCCTCCAGGGTAATGTCTTCCCTTTTAAGGCTTTCCAGAAGATTAATAATGTTATGTCTTTCCGTCAGGCTCTTATCTATCTTTCGGCAACTTTTCATTGCTCTTATTTCCTATTTGCCAAGAATTGACTGATCTTAAAAATGATCACTCGTCACCCGTAGCTGTTTCGTCGGCCTCT
The DNA here is from genome assembly GCA_035281865.1 of Geobacteraceae bacterium. GTDB lineage: Bacteria > Desulfobacterota > Desulfuromonadia > Geobacterales > Geobacteraceae > CAIWTU01. The sequence continues at coordinate 3,687 of DATEVI010000057.1, forward strand.
TCGATCAATTCAACGGCCGTCTCCTCGGTATCGTCGCCTTCATCCTTCTCTGCGAGCTTCGCCACAGCGACAATCCTTTCGTTCTCCTCGGTGACCATGAGCCTGACACCCTGGGTATTCCGACCAATAACGGAAAAGCCTGCTATCGGAATTCTCAGGATCTTCCCCTGGTCGGTAATGAGCATCAGGTCATTTTCATCGGTTACCTGCTTGATGTCAACCACACAACCGTTTCTTTCATTGGTCTTTATGGTGATGACCCCCTTGCCGCCGCGTGACTGCAGGCGGTATTCTCCAAGGTCCGTCCGTTTGCCGAAGCCGTTTTCCGTGACCGTGAAAATGGTTGAATCCGAATAGGCCTCGTTGACGATTGCCATTCCGATCACCACGTCATCTTTCTCAAGGCTCATACCGCGCACCCCTCGGGAAACCCGTCCCATAGGCCGGGCGTCTTCCTCCCGGAAACGGATCGACTTGCCGTTTTTCGACGCCAGGAGCACGTCCCGCTTACCGTCGGTGAGCGACACGGAGATCAGCTTGTCCCCCTCGTCCAGATTGACGGCATTGATTCCACCAGAGCGGATATGAGCATATTCCTTGATGGGGCTCTTCTTGACGACACCGAACCGTGTCGCCATCATCAGGTACCAGTCCTCTTCGAACCCCTTGAGGGACAGTATAGCCGTTGTCTTTTCACCCTCCTGTAGGTTGAGCAGGTTGACGATCGCCTTGCCGCGCGCGGCCCTGCCCCCTTCGGGAATCTCATAGACCTTAATCTGGTAGACCCGGCCGGAGTCGGTAAAGAAGAGCATGAAGTCCTTGCTGGAGGCAATGAACAACTGTTCGACGAAATCCTCCTCCTTGGTCTTCATACCGGTTTTTCCTTTTCCGCCGCGTCGCTGTGCCCGATACAGGGTCGCCGGACTTCGCTTTATGTAACCGGTGTGGCTGATGGTGACCACCATGTCTTCCTCGACGATGGTGTCCTCCAGGGATATCTCGGCAGTCTGGTCCATGATCTCGGTGCGCCGTTCGTCGCCGAATTTCTCCTTCAGTTCAGTCAACTCTCCGACGATTATCTTCAAGATCTCAGCCTCTGAGCCCAGGATCTCCTTGAGCCGGGCGATTAACCGCTGGATGTCTTCGTACTCCTGGAGAATCTTTTCCCGCTCAAGCCCGGTCAGGCGCTGGAGCCGCATCTCCAGGATTGCCTGGGCCTGTTTCTCCGACAGGTGGACCGATGGAACATAGGGAGGCCGATTTTCTTCCGGGATGCCCAGCTTGGTCAGGTAGTCCGTATCGGAGAAATTTCCTGCCATGAGTCCGTGCCTCGCTTCTTCCGGGTTCTTGGCGGCGCGGATCAGTTCTATAACCGCGTCGAGCCAGTCCAGGGCGATTTTCAGGCCTTCCAGAATGTGGGCTCTCGCCTCTGCCTTTTTCAGTTCAAAGATGGTGCGCCGGGTAATGATCTCACGCCGGTGATCGATAAAATGGTTAATGGCCTCCCGCAAGGTAAATACCTTCGGCTGGCCGCCGGCGATGGCAAGCATGATGATGCCGAACGAGGACTGCATCTGGGTCTGCTTGTAAAGGTGGTTGAGCAGTATCTGCGGATTCTCGTCCCGTTTAAGCTCAACGACGATCCTCATCCCGTCCCGGTCCGATTCATCGCGGATGTCGCTGATACCCTCGATCTTTTTCTCCCGCACAAGCTCCGCTATTTTTGCCACCAGGTTCGCCTTGTTCACCTGATAGGGAATTTCCGTGATGATGATCGACTGGCGTTCGGTCTTTTTCTGGGTTTCCACAAAGGCGCGGGCACGCATCTGAACGATCCCGCGACCGGTCCTGTAGGCCTGAAGAATACCTTCCCGGCCGTAGATGAATCCGCCGGTAGGGAAGTCGGGACCGGGAATAAGTTGCAGGAGTTCCTCGAATGTCAGGCTCGGGTTGCCGATGACCGCGATGATTGCGTCGATCACCTCCCCCAGGTTGTGGGGGGGGACGTTGGTGGCCATGCCGACGGCGATGCCGGCCGAGCCGTTCACCAGCAGGTTGGGGAA
>DATEVI010000058.1:0-2216 GCA_035281865.1 Geobacteraceae bacterium
TCCGGACAAAGCTGACGCAAAAGAGCTTTAGCCGCTCTGTGGTTGAGTCTGTCGCGGCGCGGTTTAAAGAACTGGGGTATGTAAACGACGAATCCTTTGCCCGGCAATGGGCAAGAATGCTTGCCGTGAACAGACTTTGGGGAAACCGCCGCATAGAAATGGGCTTAAGGGAAAAAGGCATTTCCCGGGAACTCATTGCCGATGCCATCGCCCTGGCGCGCGAAGAAATCACGGAGAAAGCGGCGATTATTCAACTGCTCGGAAAAAAAGGCAAGGGCCAAAGGATCATTCCGGAAGACAACCGGCCGGAAGATAACCGGAAAAAACGCAGATTGATGCAGAGCCTGATGGGGAAGGGCTTTCCCTCAGGCTTGATTTTTGAGATATTGTCAATACGCGGGGAGGAAGAACTGCATGACGGGGAGTGAAATACGGGAAAGTTTCTTAAAATACTTCGCAGGAAAGGGTCATACCATGGTCGGAAGTTCATCCCTGATTCCGAAGGATGATCCGACACTCCTTTTCACCAATGCCGGCATGGTGCAGTTTAAGGGTTCTTTTTTGGGAATGGAAGACCGAGGATACAAACGGGCAGTAACGGCGCAGAAGTGCGTGCGGGCCGGCGGCAAGCACAATGATCTGGAAAACGTGGGTGTCACGGCGCGGCATCACACGTTTTTTGAGATGCTCGGTAATTTCTCTTTTTTCGGCGACTATTTCAAGGAAGAGGCCATCGCCTGGGCCTGGGAATATCTGACCGCGGTCATCGGCCTCAATAAAGAAAAATTGTGGGTTACCGTCTTTCGTGACGACGAGGAAGCCTTTCGGATATGGCATCAAAAAGTTGGCCTTCCCCCGGAGCGTATCGTGCGCATGGGCGAGGAAAGCAATTTCTGGATGATGGGAGACACAGGTCCCTGCGGTCCCTGCTCCGAAATCATCTACGATCAGGGTGAAGGAACGGGCTGCGGGCTGGCCGCCTGCAATATCGAATGCGACTGTGACCGTTACCTCGAAGTATGGAATATTGTTTTCATGCAATTTGACCGGGACAGCACGGGGAAACTGACACCCCTGCCGAAACCGAATATAGATACAGGTATGGGTCTGGAGCGCCTGGCCGCGGTCGTGCAGGGCAAAAAAAGCAACTACGATACGGATATCTTTGGAGGCATCATCGGTTTTATCGGAAAAATGAGCGGCAAACCATATGGCAACGACGAAGAAAATGACATCTCCATGCGGGTCATTGCCGATCATAGCCGGGCGATCACTTTCCTCATCGGCGACGGGGCGCTGCCCAGCAATGAGGGTCGCGGGTATGTTTTGAGAAGGATCTTGCGACGGGCGGCCCGCCACGGGAAACTCTTAGGATTGAACAAGCCCTTCCTCCACGAGGTATCCCAAATGGTCATCAAGATGATGCGGGATGCCTACCCCGATCTTGTGGACAAGGAGACTTACATTACCAAGGTCGTGCTCAACGAGGAACAGCGCTTCATCGAAACCCTGGACGGGGGGCTGAAAATCCTGGCCGATGATGTTGGCATCCTGAAAAGGGAGGGTAAAAAGATCATACCAGGCGACGTGGTCTTCAAACTCTACGATACACACGGATTCCCGACGGACCTGACGGTGGATATTGTGCGGAAGGACGGTTTCGCGATTGATATGGAGGGCTTCAACCGGGCCATGGAAGCCCAGAGGGAAAAGGCGCGGGAATCCTGGAAGGGGAGCGGCGAGGAAGCGGTGGCGGAAAGTTACCAGCTTCTTTCCGCACGGGGAATCAGCGCCAGTTTCACCGGCTATGAAGGAGTAACGGAAGGCAGCTCGCGGGTAGTTGCCATTCTGAAAAAAGGGCAACCGGTAGAAGAATTGACCACCGGGGAGAGAGCGGAAATCGTCGTCGAAAAGACGCCCTTTTACGGAGAAAAGGGCGGCCAGGTGGGGGACCGGGGCGTCATCGAAGGAGAAGGCGGCGCTTTTCTCTTTGAAGTAACCGACACGAAGCGCCCCCTGGAAGACATCATCACCCATATGGGGCTCCTGAAAACGGGGCGGCTACATGTGGGCGACAGCGCGCTGCTCAAGGTGGACGTGGAAAACAGACGGGCGATCGAGGCCAATCATTCAGCGACCCATATCCTCCAGGCCGCCATCAAGACTGTCCTGGGCGATCATGTTAAACAGTCCGGATCGCTGGTCAATGCCGAACG